>NZ_JBHWUW010000005.1:0-252429 GCF_042737245.1 Streptomyces sp. NPDC060002 | reverse complement strand
GGGGGGGGGGGGGGGGCCCCCCCGGCGGCGACCGGCGCCGCCGCGCTGTGCGCGGCCCCTTTTCGAACGACGTGAGAAGACTGATCAGTCCTTGAGGTGCCGGGAATCGTCAGGTGGCCCCGCCGCCGATGTGCTCTTTCCCCCTGTGTTCCGCCCACCTGGAGCGAGCGGAGCGAGCACTTGATGAGGTAGAGAAACCTGTAACAACTCAGCTCACGCCGCTTCGGTCGGCAAGCTCTCGGAGCGTCTCGGGTACGCGTCGGCCCGACAGTTGGATCAGGTCGCGAATGATCTCGCGGGCCAAGTGGTGATCGCGAATCTGCTCGGGCGCGTGAGTCTCGGCCTCCAAGAGTGCGGCGGTCGCCTCGCCCACGTGTCGGCGCTGCGAATGGGCCCGGGCCACGTCCAGTAGGAAGCGCGCCTGACGTTCGGCTGAGAGGCCGCCGGCGTCGACTTCCGCCGCGATCTCCAACGCGAGTCCAGCGTCTCCCAGCTCTACGGCCGTGCTCACGGCGTGGAGCCTGACGTTTGTGGGGCCGAACTCGGTGTCAAAGTCGTTCCGGTCCTCGCCCAGACGCGTGGCGATCTCGCCTGCTCGGGTGAGGTGTACCTGCGTCTCAGACCGGTTGCCCTCCCGTGCGTTGATCACGGCAAGCACAAGGTTCATGGCGCCGAGAAGCGACAGTTCCTCTGGTGGGCAGGCGGGGTTCTCTGCCCGAGGGTCCAAGACGTCGACCGCCGACTTTGCGGCTTGCTCGGCCTGGTCCATGTGCTGTTGCCGCATGAACGCGTGAGCCATGCGAAAGAGGCTGGCCACCACCTCGAGCGGCTGGCCGGCCATCTCGGCCGCTTGCAAGGCACGATCCGCGGCTACCCAAGCGGCGTCCGCCTGGTCCTGCCGGGTGAAGCTGGCGGCGGCTGCCTGGTAGCTGCGTGCCCTGAGTGAGTGCAGCTTGACGCGATCGGCTGCCGGCGCGTGGCGTACCGCGACCTCGATCTCGGGGAGCAACTTGGCAAGGTGATCACTCAAAGCCGCAAAGCTCGATGCGTGCACGTACTCCCATGCCTGGTCAACGAGGTTGCGGAACTCGGCAAGCGTGGGCGCAGGGGAAGTCGGTGCGTGGTCGAACAGGCTGCCCAAGGCAGGGTGACCGGTGAGGGCCACGCGCAAGCCGTCTAGATCGTTGCTCTCCGGCTCGGCGGTCTCGTCTGTGCGATCTGCCGGAGAGGGGGCGGCATCGGGGCGAATTTCCCGTACAGAGACCCCCAGTGCATCGGCAAGGCCCTGAAGGATCGCCAGGCGCTCGACGGGTTGCACGCCGCGCTCGACCTGGGACACCCAGCTCTCGGATCGACCCATGGCGGTGGCAAGGTCGGCCTGCGACATGCCTGCGGTCCGCCGAAGTTCCTTGACTCGCTGGCCAGTCGTGGGCGGGAGGGTGCTCACTTCGCGGTCCCGTCCGGGTACTTGCCGGCGTACGGCTCCAGCCAGTCCACGTCAGTCTTCTCGATGTACTGCGTGCGCTCACTGAGGAATCGCAGGGTGTGCGGCTGGCGCTCGTGCTCTTCAAACGCGGCCCGATCGGCGTAGATCTCAAAGAAGATCCGCTCATTGGGCGCCCCCTCGACCGTGTGGCAGGCGTAGACCAGCGTTCCTGGCTCATGCGCCCGGATCCCGGCTTCTGTCTCCTTCACAAGGGCATCGAAAGCGTCTCCCATGCCGTCGTGCAGGGTGAAGCGGACAAAGAGAGCAAAGTTTGCCATAACTCCTCCTTCTTCCCGTAGCAGTCTCGCAGACTCAGAGTTTTGCTGCTAGTCGCAGGTTTTCTGTTGACCCGCAGAAAAACTGCGAGTAGCTTCGGAAGAGTCAGAGAACAAGGCACCCCGGACCGCGTGCCATCCGCCAAGATCACAACGCAGTCCGGGGCTCATCCCACAAGGGGAGAACTCCATAATGCCGTCTTTCAAGATCGACACGTCGACCGCTGTGGTGTTCGTTGCAACCGCGCCGGAACCGAAGGTGAAGAACTTCCAGACCGGTGAGCGGACTGTGAACGCCGAAGGCAAGGCCATGTCGACCGTGGGCCTGCTGGTCTCGGATGAAGGGGAGGGCAACCTCCTGAAGGTCTCGGTCCCGGAGAACGGTTTCCCGGAGGGTCTCGCGCCGGGCATGCCGGTCACGGTCATCGGGCTCAAGGCCAGGGACTGGGAGAACGTGATCAAGGGCGAGAAGCGCTCCGGTATCGCGTTCAGCGCGGTCGCGATCACCCCGGCAGCCTGACCATGTCGGACCTGTCGGTGTGGCTCGAAGCCACGGGGGCGTTAGCGGGGGCCGGTGGTCTCGGCTACGCGAAGTGCAACGCCCCGGGGGTGTACTGGTCGTTGGTCGGTCTGCCGGTGACGTGGGGGCGGTTCGTCCTCTCGTACCGGTCGACGATGGACGTGTGCGGGCTGACGGTCCGGCCTTCGGGGCTGCGGGCGTTCGTGACGCGCAACGTCGCCCGCCGTGAGGTGCTGCCGGTTCCGCCGAAGATCCGCCGGATGCGCGGCACATCGACCGGACTTCGGGTCACCCTGCGGCTCCCGGCCGGCCTGGAGCCCGCCGACCTGATGGCGTCCTCGGAGCGGCTGCGCCACGCCTGGGGTGTGCACTCGGTGACCGTGGTGGAAACGAAGCCCGGCTTCGTCGAGCTGCGGATGACCGGTTACGACGTGCTGCGCCGGGTGCGGATGCCGCGTAAGGCTCGCCCTCACGACCTGATCGTGCCGGTCGCACTGCGAGAAGACGCCACCGCGTTTGAGCGGGACTACCGCAAGGCGCCCATGGCTCTCACGCTCGGGGCGAACCAGTCCGGCAAGTCCATGTACCTGCGCAATCTGATCAAAGGACTCGCGCAACTGCCGGTGGCGCTGGTTGGCATCGACTGCAAGCGCGGGGTGGAACAGTCCGGCTTCGCGCCTCGTCTGTCCGCCCTGGCCATGACCCCGGACCAAGCAGCCTCGCTGCTCGGTGTCCTGGTTTTGGAGATGGAAGAGCGCTTCGACCTGCTGAGCATGCACGGAGCCTCCGACCTGTGGGAACTGCCCGACAGCGTCCGGCCGGTGCCGGTGGTCGTCCTGGTCGACGAGATCGCGGAACTCTTCCTGATCTCCTCGCGCAAGGACGAGGAACGCCGCGAGCATCTCGTCACCTCGCTGATCCGGCTGGCTCAGATGGCGCGCGCGGCCGGCATCTATCTGGAGATCTGCGGGCAGCGCTTCGGCTCCGACCTGGGCAAGGGCGCCACGATGCTCCGGGCCCAGCTCACCGGCCGGGTCGTGCATCGTGTCAACGACAAGCAGACCGCCGAAATGGGCCTGGCGGACGTCGCTCCGGACGCGGTCCCGGCCGCGAGCCTGATACCGGTGGAACGCCCCGGCACGGCCGTCGCGGCGGACGCCTCTGGTGGCTGGTCGAAGATCCGCACCCCGGAGATCTCGAAGGCTGAAGTGGTCGCGGTCTGCCGCGAGTTCGCCCACCTGGTCCCGGACCTGCCGTTCCTGGACCCGTTCCGCCCCTTCGTGCCCGCTGAGGTGCCGGCGGCTAGTCCGTCGCTGGTCACGCCCCGCCCGGTCACCGAGTAACAGCCCCTGCCCCACGGTCGGCGCGACCGCCTACGCGTCAGGTCCCTACCCCCGCCATGCCGAAAACCGGAAGGAGGGCAACACCCGTGGCCACACCCGACACCAGCGCCCACGAGACCGAAGCGAACGCCTGCCCGGTCTGCAAGGGCACTGGAGAGGTCTCCCGCACCGTCCACGTGGGCCGCAAGCGCCGTGCGGTCGGCGAGCAGTCCGGCCTCTGCCTGAACTGCCTCGGCAGCGGCGAAGCCCCCCGCACCTGACCACGCCGGATTCGGGCGGCGCCCTCTGGTTCCGCCCGCCCGGCCCGACTCCCCTTCGAAGGGAGGTGCCGCACATGTCCCGCTCGATCCGTCCGGACGCGGTCCTGATCCAAGCCGTCATCGCCGGAGCGCTGTCCTTCGCCCACCTGCACGACCTGGCCGAAGCCGCCGGACAGTCCGGCTGGAAAGCCTGGGCCTACCCCATCTCGGTCGACCTGCTGTTGGTCGCCGCCTGGCGCCGGCTGCGCACGGCCCGCCGGGACCGCTCCGCGTGGACCTGGTTCGTGATCGCCCTGACCGCCTCGCTCGGTGCGAACATCGCGACCGCCGGACTCCTCGACCTCGGCAACGTGCCCTCCTGGCTGCGGATCCTCGTCGCCGGCTGGCCCGCCCTCGCCTTCCTCGGCGGAACCCTCCTGGTCCACAGCCCCGCCGAACTGGCCACTCCCGCACAGCCTGTGGACGAACCGGCCGCGCCGGAAGTCGAGACGCGCCGCGCCGACGAACCCGCCTCTGCCCCGGCCGCGACCATGCCGGAACTGGCACCCGCCCCACCGCAGCCCACGCCCGACGTCGCGACGGTGCCGGCCGCGCTGCTGGACCACGCCCGAAAGATCGCCAACGCCCACCGGGCCTCGACCGGCACCCCGATGCCCGCCGACGTCCTGTCCGCCCGGCTCGGCCTGCCCGCACCGACCACCGCAGCAATCGCCGCACAGCTCCAACTCACCTGATCGGAAAGGAGAACAACCGATGGCCCTGCACTCCTTCACCCGCCCGTCCGACTTCTTGGACGCGGCCCGCGAGATGGCCGGCACCGGCCGCCCGACCCTGGCCCGCCTGCTCGCCGAGGAAGCCGCCGACCGCACCCCCGACCCGGACACGGCGGCCCGCATTCTCGCCGAGTTCCCCGGCCGCACCCTCAAGCAGGAGGACTGACCCCGATGACCATCCGCCGCCGCTTCCGCGACCGCATCCGCATCGGCCCCGTCCAGGTCGCCACGTACTACGACGGGCGCGGCCGGGAGATGCACACCGCCGCCTGCACGGCCCCCGGCTGCGGCTTCTCCACCGACTACCGCGACCGCGCCGCCGCCGAACTCGCCGCCCGCACCCACCGCTGCACCGCCTAGGAGCCCTCGTCATGGACGTCCCCCTCTGGCTCGCCGTGATCGCCGTCGGCTACCTCGGCATCAAGCTCGCCCGCCCGCCGTGGTGGCTGGTCGCCCTGCTCCTCCTCGGCGGCTACCTGGTCGCCGACAGCTTCCTCGCCCCCGCCATCGCCACCGTCGTCAAGTAGAAGGGACCACCCTCGTGTTCACGCCGAAGTACCCGCCCCAGGACACCGCACCACCCGCCACGGCACCCACCCCGACCGTCTACACCCCTGTGCCCGTTCAGCCGTCCGCCCCGTCGCCGGTCCCGGCCGCCCCGGTCTCCAACCGGCCCACCGTCCAGCTCACCCCCGGCAGTGCGCTCGCCCTCGCCACCGGCGGTGGTGCCGTGGTCCTCGTCGTCGGCGCGGTCCTGGTCTCCCTCCTGCTCGCGGTCGCCATCACCGGCGTCTCCGTCGCCGTGGTCGCGGTCGTCCTGCGCGGGCTCGTCAACGATCTCCACAAGGGCCGGTGAGCCGTGGACACCGTGATTGCCGCCGCGTTACCGGCGCTCGGCTGGGTCGTCCACGGCGGTCTCCTCGTCCGCCGCCTGGCCACCGCCCGCCGAGACCCGCTGACCGGCCTGCACACCCGTGCCGGATGGACCGCCCGTGCCGAACACCTGCTCATCCGGCACCCGTCCGCGCTGGTCGTCCTGATCGACCTGGACGACTTCAAGGCCACCAACGACACCCACGGCCACGCTGCCGGGGACGCGGTCCTCACCGCGACCGCCCGCCGGCTGCGCGACTGGTGCGGACGCCACGGCATCGCCGCCCGCCTCGGGGGAGACGAGTTCGCCGCCATCGTCACCGGCTCCCACCACACCCCGGGACTCGACGCCCTGCGCAGTGCTCTTGCCCGGCCGGTCCCGCACGCCGGCGGTCTGCTGCCGGTCTCCGCCTCGGTTGGCTCCTGCCACCGCACCGGCCGGCCGGTCCCGACCCTCACCGACGCACTGTCCGCCGCCGACGCCGGAATGTACGCGGCCAAGGGTCACGGAAGGCGCAACGTCCACAACTGAACGGCCCCCGGAGCGGCCTCTACCGCCAAGTTTCGTCCGCTCCGGGCGCCCTGCCCCATCCAGATCCAACGGACCCGAAAGGGAAGCCTCATCATGCCCCAGCCCGCCCGGAACACGCCCGTCTGCCGCAACTGCGACGGCTTCGCCACCGCCGCCATCACCACCGGCGCCCGCCACACCGACGGCTCCCGCGTCACCCTCCGCGTGGCCTGCCCGACCTGCAAGGGGTCCGGCCGCACCCGCCCTGCCACCGCCTCGACCGTCCCGGCTGGGAGGTGACCGGCATGTTCCGCAAACTGCCCGCCAACCTCATCCCGACCGAGGAAAGCCCCGGCCTCCGCGTCCGCGGCGGCACGCAATACAACCGCTCGCAGGGCGACTACGTATGCGGCGGCTGCGGTGCCGAGGACCACGCCAACGGCGACAACGACGTCAAGGCCCTGGTCGACGACTACACCGACAACCACGGCCCCGCCCACCGGAGGAAGTGACCTTGCCCGACACCGCCACCGCGGCGGGCCTGGACCCGGCCACCCTCGCCGACGTGCTGAGGCTGGCCGGGTCCCCCGGCTTCGACCGCATCCAAGACCAGATCCGCCGCACAGGCGGCTGCTCCGACCCGATCCACATCCAGGGCTCCACCGTCACCCGCGACAAGGCCACCGGCCACGTCCTGCACCACTACGCGACGGACATCGAGCCCGGTGGACGGCTCCGAATCGCCTGTGGCAACCGCCGTGCCTCCCGCTGTCCTTCCTGCGCCTGGACCTACGCGGGCGACACCTACCACCTCATCCGCGCGGGTCTCGTCGGCGACCCGGCCAAGGGCACCCCGCACACGATCCGCGATCACCCCCGTGTCTTCGCCACTCTGACCGCTCCGTCCTTCGGCCCGGTCCACAATCGCCCCGGCAACCGGCCCTGCCGCTGCGGCACCCGCCACACCGAGGACGCGCCCGAACTCGGCACCCCCCTCGACCCGGACACCTACGACTACGCCGGCGCCGTGCTGTGGAACAACCGCGCGTCCGACCTGTGGCGCTACTTCTCGATCTACCTCCGCCGCGAGATCGCCAAGCGGGCAGGCCTCACACAACGCGAGTGCGCAGAGGCCTGCCAGGTGTCCTACGGCAAGGTCGCTGAGTACCAGAAACGCGGTGCCGTGCACTTCCATGCAGTGATCCGCTTGGATGGGTTGTACGAGCAGGCTCCGCCGCCCGCCTGGGCCACCCTCGACCTGCTCACCGAAGCGATCCAAGCCGCCGCCGCCCGCGTCGCGGTCGACGTCGACCCGGCCGGTGACCAGCCCTCCCGAACCCTGCGCTGGGGCGCTCAGCTCGACGTACAGCCGATCGGTGCCTTCGGCGACGGCGAAGAGATCACCGAAAAAGCCGTCGCCTCCTACGTCGCGAAGTACGCCACGAAAGCAGCCGAGACCACCGGGACCGTCGACCGCCGCGTCGGCAACAAAGAGGTCCTGGTCCTGCTCGACGTGCCCGAACATCCCGCCCGGTTGATCGCGGCCTGCCTCGACCTCCACTCGCTTTACCCGGAACGGAAGCTCCGGGACTGGGCTCACATGCTCGGCTTTCGCGGCCACTTCTCCACCAAATCGCGGCGCTACTCGACCACCCTCAGCTCCCTCCGCCAGGCCCGCGCCAACTACCGCGCCGCCCAGCAGCGCGAAGCCCTCGGTCTGCCTGACCCCGGAGCCTCGGAGGCAACCACTCTGACCCTCGCCCACTGGTCCTACGCCGGTCACGGCCACACCCCCGGGGAATCCTGGCTCGCCGCCAACATCCGCCGGGATATCGAACTCAACCGCGAAACCGCCCGCGAAGCTCTGCGCGACCAACCCGCCCCACGCCAACCCGCCCCGGAAGGAGCCGCAGCATGACCACCGCCGCCCCCGAACTGCTCACCGTGCCGGAGGTCATGACCCGGCTCAAGGTCGGCCGCACCAAGGTCTACGACCTCATCCGCACTCGCCGCCTGGTCTCCATCAAGGTGGATGGATGCCGTCGCATCCCGGACGACGCCGTACGCGACTTCGTCCGCCATCAGATGGGGGAGGCCGCCTGATGGCCAAGAGACGACCAAACGGCGGGGGCACGATCTCAAGGCGGGCGGACGGCCGCTACATGGGACGGGCGTACGTCACCGACACGGACGGCAACCGCGTCCGGAAGACCGTCTACGGGGCCACGTGGGACGACGCCAACGAAAAGCTCGGCAAGCTCCAGGACCAGGAGCGCAACGGCGTCCCGGTGCCGTCCCGTTCCTGGTCGCTCGGCGAGTGGCTGAACTACTGGCTTGAGCACATCGTGGAGCCGGAATGCGAGCACAACACGTACGTCAAGTACGAGTCCAAGGTCAGGCTCTACCTGCTGCCCCACCTCGGCAAGAAGCCCTTGGTCAAGCTCACCCCGGCCCAGCTCCGGGCCTTCATGGCCGTGTTGAAGCGGGAGAAGGTCGGCGCGGCCACCCGCTTCGAGGTGCTCCGCGTCCTCCGCAACGCGCTCAACCGGGCCATGCGTGAGGAGCTGCTGACGCGCAACGTCGCCCTCCTGGTCGACATGCCCAAGGTCTCCAAGGACAAGGGCACGGCGTGGAACGCACGCGAGGCAATCGCGTTCCTTCGCTCCGTCCGGGCTCACCGCCTCTACGCGGCCTGCGTCCTGGTCCTGGTGCTCGGTCTCCGCCGCAGTGAGGTCCTCGGGCTCCGCTGGCAGGACATCGACTTCGAGGCCGGCCGGTTCACCCCGGTCAAGCAGGTGCAGCGAGAGAAGGGCGTCGGCCTGGTCCTCAAGGACCTCAAGACCGAGTCCTCACAGGCAGTGCTTCCGCTGCCCGAGTTCTGCGCCCGCGTCCTCGAGGAACGGCGGGAGCTCCAGGAGCTGGAACAGAAGATCGCCGGTGCCCACTGGGCCCAGCAGGACGGCCACGATCTGATCTTCTCCTCGGAGCACGGCGGCATGATCGACCCGACGGGTTTCTCCCGCACCTTCGATCGCCTCGTGAAGCGGGCCCGCGTGCAGCGCATCACGGTCCGTCTCGCCCGCCACACCTGCGGGACCCTCCTGGCCTTCCTGAAGGTGCATCCCAAGGTCGCTCAGGCGATCCTCCGCCACAGTCAGATCAGCATGACCATGGACGTCTACACGCACGTCGTGGGGGACAGTGAGAGGGAGGCTGTGACGATGCTCGCAGAGCTGCTGGAGGACCCGCTGATCGGCTGACCGCAGCCGTCCGCCCCCGTTGGTGTCAACCATGGGTGTCAAAAGACCCCCGGACCGATGGTCCGGGGGTCTTCTGGCTGGTGGGGCTAACAGGATTTGAACCTGTGGCCTCATCCTTATCAGGGATGCGCTCTAACCAACTGAGCTATAGCCCCGCCGCGCTCTGCGGTGTGTGTCCCGCGCGCTGACTCCTGAAGATTAGCGCACGACGTGGGCAGTCCCAAAATCGATAGTCGCGGGACGCACAGCAGGGTTTGGAACCGCTACGCCGGCAAAGGTCACTCGTCCTCGGCCAGCGTCAGCTCGACGCCGCCGACGAAGCCCGCGGACAGGTTGTAGATGAACGCGCCGAGCGTCGCGAGCGCGGTCGCGAGGACCACGTCGATGACGGCGATGATCGCCGTGAACATCAGGACGTGGGAGAGCGACAGGAACGACTGGAGGTCGAAGCCGTTCGACTCGTTCGAGCCGGTCGCCTCCGAGACCGCGCCGCCGACCGTCGAGAAGACGCCCATCGCGTCCATGACCATCCACAGCACGGCGGCCGCGACGATCGTGCAGACGCCCAGGGCGATGGAGAGCAGGAAGCTGACCTTCATCACCGACCAGGGGTCGGCCTTCGCCACGCGCAGCCGCGCCTTGCGCACGCGGGGCGTGGTGCGGGCGCCGGTCCGCGGACGCCGTACGGCACCGGTGCCGGCCGCGGCCGGCGCCGCGGGCGCCTGCGTCGGGTAGGCCTGCGGCGGGTGGTAGGGCCCGGCGGGCTGCTGCTGCGGCTGCCGCTCACCGGGGAGCGGCGATGCCTCCTGCTCGGCCTGCGTGCCTCTGGTGTCCGTCACGGTTCCCCCCTGGGATCCCTTCGATCCTTGTGTGTCGGTCGAGGGTGAGGGCGAGTCGGCCGCAGAGGGCTTGATGGCCTTCAACTGGGTCGTGTGGGTGTCCGCCGCACGCCCGTCGGCGCCCCCCGCGCCCCGCGCGTCGGTCGTACGCGCGTCCCCCGCCGACGCGGCGGAGCCACGGCCGCCGCCGTTCTTTCCCGTACCGGCAGACGTACCGGCGCCCGTGGCTCCGCTCACGATGACTCACTCCTCGTGCTACTCGGACGAGGGCGACTCACCCTCGTCCGTGCCGGTGGTCGTGGCTGCCTCGACGGGCTCGTCCACGGCGACCTCGCCGTCGACCTCCTCCGCCTCGCGCCCCGCCTCGGCGTTACGTGCGATACCGACGACGGCATCGCGCTTGCCCAGGTTGATCAGTTGGACGCCCATGGTGTCACGGCCCGTCTCCCTGACCTCGTTGACTCGCGTACGAATCACACCGCCGGACAGCGTGATGGCGAGGATCTCGTCGGTCTCCTCGACCACCAGCGCGCCGACGAGCGAGCCGCGATCCTCGACGATCTTGGCAGCCTTGATACCCAGGCCGCCGCGACCCTGGACGCGGTACTCGTCGACGGCGGTCCGCTTCGCGTACCCGCCGTCTGTGGCAGTGAACACGAACGTACCGGGTCGAACAACATTCATCGAGAGCAGCTGGTCTCCCTCACGGAAGCTCATGCCCTTGACACCCGAGGTGGCACGGCCCATGGGCCGCAGGGATTCGTCCGTGGCGGTGAACCGGATCGACTGCGCCTTCTTGCTGATCAGAAGCAGATCGTCGTCGGCCGAGACGAGTTCGGCTCCGATCAGTTCGTCGTCGGAACCGTCCTCCGTCTCACGGAGGTTGATCGCGATGACACCACCGGCACGCGGCGAATCGTAATCCTTCAGAGGCGTCTTCTTGACCAGTCCGCCCTTGGTGGCCAGGACCAGGTAGGGCGCCGCCTCGTAGTCGCGGATCGCGAGGATCTCGGCGATCGACTCGTCCGGCTGGAAGGCGAGCAGGTTCGCGACGTGCTGGCCACGCGCGTCGCGGCCGGCGTCGGGCAGCTCGTACGCCTTCGCCCGGTACACACGGCCCTTGTTGGTGAAGAACAGCAGCCAGTGGTGCGTGGTCGAGACGAAGAAGTGGTCGACGATGTCGTCTTCCTTGAGCTTCGCCCCGCGCACGCCCTTGCCGCCGCGCTTCTGGGAGCGGTAGTCGTCCGCCTTCGTGCGCTTGACGTAGCCACCGCGCGAGATGGTGACGACGATGTCCTCCTCGGCGATCAGGTCCTCGATGGACATGTCGCCGTCGTAGGGCACCAGCATCGTCTTGCGGTCGTCACCGTACTTCTCGACGATCGCGGCCAGTTCCTCGCTCACGATGCCGCGCTGGCGGACCGGCGAGGCCAGGATCGCGTTGTACTCGGTGATCTTCGCCTGGAGTTCGTCGTGCTCCTGGATGATCTTCTGGCGCTCCAGGGCGGCCAGTCGGCGCAGCTGCATCTCGAGGATGGCGTTGGCCTGGATCTCGTCGATCTCCAGGAGCGCCATCAGGCCCGTGCGCGCGATGTCGACGGTGTCGCTGCGCCGGATCAGCGCGATGACCTCGTCGATGGCGTCCAGGGCCTTCAGCAGGCCGCGCAGGATGTGCGCCCGCTCCTCGGCCTTGCGCAGCCGGAAGCGCGTACGGCGGACGATGACCTCGATCTGGTGCGTCACCCAGTGGCGGATGAACGCGTCGAGGGACAGGGTGCGCGGAACGCCGTCGACCAGGGCGAGCATGTTCGCGCCGAAGTTCGACTGCAGGTCCGTGTGCTTGTACAGGTTGTTCAGGACGACCTTGGCGACCGCGTCCCGCTTCAGGACGATGACCAGGCGCTGACCGGTGCGCGACGACGTCTCGTCACGGACGTCCGCGATGCCGCCGACCTTGCCGTCCTTCACCAGGTCGGCGATCTTCTGCGCGAGGTTGTCGGGGTTGACCTGGTAGGGCAGCTCCGTGACCACCAGGCACTGGCGGTTCTGGATCTCCTCGACCGCGACGACCGCCCGCATGGTGATGGAGCCGCGGCCCGTGCGGTACGCCTCCTCGATGCCCTTGCGCCCGACGACGAGCGCGCCGGTCGGGAAGTCGGGGCCCTTGATGCGCTCGATGAGGGCGTCCAGCAGCTCCTCGTGCGAGGCTTCCGGGTTCTCCAGGTACCACTGGGCGCCGGACGCGACCTCGCGCAGGTTGTGCGAGGGGATGTTGGTCGCCATGCCGACCGCGATACCGGCCGAACCGTTGATCAGCAGGTTCGGGAAGCGGGCCGGCAGGACGGTCGGCTCCTGGGAGCGGCCGTCGTAGTTGTCCGTGAAGTCGACGGTCTCCTCGTCGATGTCGCGGACCATCTCCATGGACAGCGGCATCATCTTGCACTCGGTGTACCGCATGGCGGCCGCCGGGTCGTTGCCGGGAGAACCGAAGTTGCCGTTGGAGTCCACCAGCGGCATCCGCATCGACCAGTGCTGCGCGAGGCGGACCAGCGCGTCGTAGATCGAGGAGTCGCCGTGCGGGTGGTAGTTGCCCATGACGTCGCCGACGACGCGGGCACACTTGTAGAAGCCCTTCTCGGGCCGGTAGCCGCCGTCGTACATGGCGTACAGGACGCGGCGGTGGACGGGCTTGAGGCCGTCGCGGACGTCCGGCAGCGCACGGGAGACGATGACGGACATCGCGTAGTCGAGGTACGAGCGCTGCATCTCCGTCTCGAGCCCGACGGGCTCGATGCGCATCACGACGTCGCCGCCCTCTTCAGGGGTGACGGGAGTGTTCTCGTCGGTCATTGCTGGTGGGGATCCTTTCTGATGCGGTCAGCTGAGACCGACTCAGATGTCGAGGAAACGGACGTCCTTGGCATTGCGCTGGATGAAGGCGCGACGCGCTTCGACGTCCTCGCCCATCAGGACCGAGAACAGGTCGTCGGCCTGGGCGGCGTCGTCGAGGGTGACCTGGCCGAGGACGCGGTGCTCTTGGTCCATGGTGGTGATGCGCAGCTCCTCGGCGTTCATCTCGCCGAGGCCCTTGAAGCGCTGGATCGAGTCCTCGCGCACGCGCTTGCCGCGCTGGCGGCCCATCTCGAGCAGCGCGTCGCGCTCCCGGTCGGAGTACGCGTACTCGATGTCCTCCCGGCCCCACTTGATCTTGTAGAGCGGGGGGCGGGAGAGGAACACGTGCCCGGCCTCGACCAGTGGCCGCATGAAGCGGAACAGGAAGGTCAGCAGCAGGGTGTTGATGTGCTGGCCGTCGACGTCGGCGTCCGCCATCAGAATGATCTTGTGATAGCGGAGCTTGGAGATGTCGAAGTCCTCGTGCACACCGGTGCCGAAGGCGGAGATCAGCGCCTGGATCTCCTGGTTCTGCAGGATCTTGTCGATCCGCGCCTTCTCGACGTTGAGGATCTTGCCCCGGATCGGGAGGATCGCCTGGTACTGCGGGTTGCGGCCGGACTTGGCCGAACCGCCGGCGGAGTCACCCTCGACGATGAAGATCTCGCACTTGATGGGGTCGTTCGACTGGCAGTCGGAGAGCTTGCCCGGCAGGGACGCCGACTCCAGCAGACCCTTGCGGCGGGTCAGGTCGCGGGCCTTGCGGGCCGCCACGCGCGCGGTGGCCGCCTGGATGCCCTTGCGGACGATGTCCGCCGCCTCCACGGGGTTGCGGTCCAGCCAGTCGTTGAGGTGCTCGTAGACCGCCTTCTGGACGAAGGTCTTCGCCTCCGTGTTGCCCAGCTTGGTCTTCGTCTGACCCTCGAACTGGGGCTCGCTCAGCTTGACGGAGATGATCGCGGTCAGACCCTCGCGGATGTCGTCACCCGTGAGGTTGTCGTCCTTCTCGCGCAGCAGCTTCTTGTCACGCGCGTACTTGTTGACCAGGTTCGTCAGCGCCGAGCGGAAGCCCTCCTCGTGCGTACCGCCCTCATGCGTGTGGATGATGTTGGCGAAGGAGTAGACGCCCTCGCTGTAACCGCTGTTCCACTGCATGGCGACTTCGAGGGAGAGGCTCCTCTCCCTGTCCTCCGCCTCGAGGTCGATCACCGTCGGGTGCACCGCCTCGCCCTTGCGGGAGTTGAGGTACTTCACGAAGTCGACGATGCCGCCCTCGTAGTGGTACGTGACGGTCTTGACCTCGTCCTTCTCGTCCGCACCCGCCTCGTCCGCCCCGGCGGTGGCCTTCGCCGACTCGCGCTCGTCGGTGAGTTTGATCGTCAAACCCTTGTTGAGGAACGCCATCTCCTGGAAGCGCCGCGAGAGCGTCTCGAAGGAGTACTCCGTGGTCTCGAAGATGTCGGCGTCGGCCCAGAAGGTGACCGATGTGCCTGTCTCGTCCGTGGCCTCCTGCTTGACGAGCGGAGCCGTCGGGACGCCCATCTTGTAGTCCTGCGTCCAGCGGTGGCCATCGGTCCTGACCTCGACCGCGACCTTGCTCGACAGGGCGTTCACGACCGAGACGCCGACGCCGTGCAGACCACCGGAGACCGCGTAGCCGCCGCCGCCGAACTTGCCGCCCGCGTGCAGCACGGTCAGCACGACCTCGAGGGCCGGCTTGCCCTCGGACGCCACGATGCCCACCGGGATACCGCGGCCGTTGTCGATGACGCGGACCCCGCCGTCGGCCAGGATCGTGATGTCGATGGTGTCCGCGTGGCCGGCCAGCGCCTCGTCGACCGAGTTGTCGACGACCTCGTACACGAGGTGGTGCAGGCCGCGCTCGCCGGTCGAACCGATGTACATACCGGGTCGCTTACGGACCGCGTCCAGACCCTCGAGGACGGTAATGGCGCTGGCGTCGTACGAGGTGGTGACCTCGCTGGTCGAGGCGGCTGCCCCGCCGCTCGCGCCGGCGTCGGTGGACGGGATGTTCTCGTTGGGGTTGCCGGAATCGGCCACGAAGCGCCCTTTCTGGCACAGCACCAGCCAGGCTCGTCGGCAGGTTGCCGGAGCGGCTGCGGCATGTTGCGTTGGTAAGCCTTGATCAGCGTTGCTCAGCTTCTCCCGGGCGGTCCCCACGTTCGGGGCGGGATTGGCTTCCAGTCTACCGGTAGCACTGACACTGATGGGGGTTTGCCGGTACCTGAGTCCGCATGTGCCGCCCTCAACCGGTCTCTTCCGGGTCCCGATATACGGAAGGGGGCTCCAAGAGGCTCACGGAGGCACTCAGCGCTTCGAGGCGTCAGCCCTTGGCTACTTGGGAGTCAGGTCCGAATTCGCACCCGCACGCAGGCACACAGGACAAAGGCCGGGCGGTCCACACAGGACCCTCCCGGCCTTGAAAAGCGTGACGCACGTCACCCGTAGGTATCGCCGGGACCCGTGCTCCCAGGGGCCCTGAGGGGGCCGTAGCGCCGCACGGGACCGCTGGGACCGAGCACCTTGAGCAGCCGCACCGCTCCGTGCCCCAGATCCTCGTTGAGGCGGGCGACGAGCGTCGGCGCGAGCAGCCGCAGGTTCGTCGCCCAGGCCGTCGAGTCACAGCGCACGATCAGCGTCCGCTCGTCCTCGTCGTACTTCTCGGGCACGCAGTGCTTGGCCACGTCCTCGCCGACGATCTCCGGCCACCGGCCCATCACACCGCCCACCGCCGCCGGCGCCTCCCACCCGCGCTCGGTGAGCAGCCGGTTGATCGCCGCGCCCAGCGCCATGGGGTCGCGGCCGTCCGCACGCGCGCCGGAGCGCAAACCGCCGCCACGCCGCGCCTGCTTCTTCTGCTGAGCCGCGTCCCCACGCGCGCGTGCCTGCTCGCGGGCCGCCCTGAGCGCCACCCGCGCGAGGTCGACGCCGGACGGCTCGGGGCCTCCCTTCGCGGCAGGCTCGTCGGCGGTCATACGCGCTCCACCGTTCCCTCGGCCACGGCGTACCTGGCCCCCGCGAGCGCATGCGGTACGTCGTCGTCGACCGCCGCCGTCACCAGCACCTGCTCACCGGGCGCCACCAGCTCGGCCAGCCGTTCGCGCCGACGGACGTCCAGCTCGGCGAAGACGTCGTCCAGGACCAGCACCGGCTCGTTGCCCTCGGCCCGCAGCAGGTCGTACGAGGCCAGCCGCAGCGCCAGCGCGTACGACCAGGACTCGCCGTGGGAGGCGTACCCCTTGGCGGGCAGCTGACCGAGTTTGAGAACCACATCGTCCCGATGCGGGCCCGCCAGGGTCACGCCCCGCTCGATCTCCTGCTTGCGGACGTCCGCGAGCGCGGCCATCAGCTGCCCGTAGAGGTCCTCACGCGTGTGTGCCTCACCGGGCGCGGACGGCTTGTACTCCAGGGCCACAGGACCGCCGCCGGGCGCCAGCTGCTCGTACGCCTTGTCGGCGAGGGGCTGAAGCGCGGCGAGCAGGTCGAGGCGCTGGGCGAGCAGCTCGGCGCCCACGCGCGCGAGGTGCTGGTCCCACACGTCGAGGGTCGACAGGTCCATGGAGCGGCCCCCGTGCCGTCGCGCGAGCGCGGCCGACTTGAGGAGCGTGTTGCGCTGCTTGAGCACCCGCTCGTAGTCCGAGCGCACGCCCGCCATCCGCGGGGAGCGCGCGGTGATCAGCTCGTCGAGGAAACGGCGCCGCTCACCGGGATCGCCCTTGATCAGCGCGAGATCCTCGGGCGCGAACAGCACGGTCCGTACGATGCCCAGCACGTCACGGGGCCTGACCTGCGAGGACCTGTTGATGCGGGCACGGTTGGCCTTGCCGGGGTTCAGCTCCAGCTCGACCAGCTGCTGCCGCTCGCCCTGCCTGATCTGCGCCCGGACGATCGCGCGGTCGGCGCCCACGCGGACCAGGGGCGCGTCCGAGGCGACCCGGTGGCTGCCGAGGGTGGCGAGGTAGCCGACGGCCTCGACGAGGTTCGTCTTGCCCTGCCCGTTGGGGCCCACGAACGAGGTGACGCCCGGGTCGAGCGGAACCTCGACCCGGGCGTACGAGCGGAAGTCGGCCAGCGACAGATGCGTGACGTGCATGGTCGTTCGCCGACCTCCCCCAGGGTTATGGATCGCGGGGCGACCCTGTGGACTACTTCTCCTCGACCGCGTGGCCGCCGAACTGGTTGCGCAGCGCCGCGATCATCTTCATCTGCGGCGAGTCCTCCTGACGGGAGGCGAACCGCGCGAACAGCGACGCCGTGATGGCGGGCAGCGGCACGGCGTTGTCGATGGCCGCCTCGACCGTCCAGCGGCCCTCGCCGGAGTCCTGCGCGAAGCCGCGCAGCTTGTCGAGGTGCTCGTCCTCGTCGAGGGCGTTGACGGCCAGGTCGAGCAGCCAGGACCGGATGACCGTGCCCTCCTGCCAGGAGCGGAAGACCTCGCGCACGTCCGTGACGGAGTCGACCTTCTCGAGGAGCTCCCAGCCCTCGGCGTAGGCCTGCATCATGGCGTACTCGATGCCGTTGTGGACCATCTTCGCGAAGTGACCGGCGCCGACCTTGCCGGCGTGCACCGCGCCGAAGTCGCCCTCGGGCTTGAGCGCGTCGAAGACGGGCTGCACCGTGGCCACGTGCTCCGCGTCGCCGCCGTACATCAGCGCGTAGCCGTTCTCCAGGCCCCAGACACCGCCGGAGACGCCGCAGTCCACGAAGCCGATGCCCTTGGCGGCCAGTTCCTCGGCGTGCTTCTCGTCGTCCGTCCAGCGGGAGTTGCCGCCGTCCACGACGACGTCGCCCGGCTCCAGCAGTTCGGCGAGCTCGTCCACGGTCGACTGGGTGGCGGCGCCGGCCGGAACCATCACCCAGACCACGCGCGGGCCCTCGAGCTTGCCCACAAGCTCTTGGAGGCTGTGGACATCGGCGAGGTCAGGGTTGCGGTCGTATCCGACGACGGTGTGGCCCGCGCGGCGGATCCGCTCGCGCATGTTGCCGCCCATCTTGCCGAGGCCGATGAGACCGAGCTCCATCAGTTGTTCCTTAGGTCGCTGTGTGGCGTGTGGGGCACTCTCGTACCCATGTCCGAGCCTAAACCCGGACGGTCACGCACACCTGTGGGCATACGCGCTCAGACGTACGACCCCACCTGGGGGTTCACCGGTGGCTTCTCCCCAGGGACCACCCCGGTCGTCCACGGCCTGTGGACGACCGGTCGGATCACGGTGCCGGCGTCAGCCGCTGAGGCGCACCGGCATGATCAGGTACTTGTAGGCCTCGTCCGCCTCCGCGTCCAGCGCCGGCTTGCCGCTGAGCAGCGCGGGCTTCGTGGACGTCGTGAAGGACAGCTGGGCGACCGGGGAGTCGATGGCGCTCAGGCCGTCCAGCAGGAAGGTCGGGTTGAAGGCGATCGAGATGTCGTCGCCCTCGAGCTGGGCGTCGACCCGCTCCACAGCCTGTGCGTCGTCGCTGGAGCCGGCCTCCAGGATGAGCACGCCCTGCTCGAAGCTGAGCCGCACCGGGGTGTTGCGCTCGGCGACCAGGGCCACTCGCTTGACGGCCTCCACGAAGGGGGCGGTCTCGATCACGGCGACGGAGTTGAACTCGGTCGGGAACAGCGTGCGGTACTTCGGGAGGTCGCCCTCCAGGAGGCGGGTCGTCGTACGCCGCCCCGCGCCCTCGAAACCGATCAGGCCCTCGCCCGAGCCGGATCCGGACAGCGCCAGGATGACGCTGTCGCCGCTCGTGAGCGCCTTGGCGGTGTCCAGGAGCGTCTTGGCGGGCACCAGGGCGACCGCGGAGGCATCCGGGTTCTCCGGCTTCCACAGGAACTCGCGGACCGCGAAGCGGTAGCGGTCGGTGGAGGCCAGCGTGACCGTGTCGCCCTCGATCTCGATGCGCACACCGGTGAGCACCGGCAGCGTGTCGTCACGGCCGGCCGCGATGGCGACCTGGGCGGCCGCGGAGGCGAAGACCTCGCCGGGGACCGTGCCCGTCGCGTTCGGCATCTGCGGCAGGGACGGGTACTCCTCCACAGGCAGTGTGTGGAGGGTGAAGCGCGAGGAGCCGCAGACCACCGTCGCCCGTACACCGTCTGTGGAGATCTCCACCGGACGGTTGGGCAGGGCGCGGCAGATGTCCGCGAGCAGGCGGCCGGAGACGAGGACCGTGCCCTCCTCCTCGACCTCGGTGTCCACGGAGACCCGCGCGGACACCTCGTAGTCGAAGCTGGACAGGCTCAGCTGGCCGTTCTCCGCCTTCAGCAGCAGGCCGGCGAGGACAGGCGCCGGCGGACGGGCCGGGAGGCTGCGTGCCGCCCAGGCCACGGCCTCCGCGAGTACGTCGCGTTCCACCCGGATCTTCACTCTTGCCGCCTCCTGCTGTTGCCGGCGCTTCTCGCCCTGCCTGGCCTTCGTCGTCTGTCTCGGTGTGGTCGGCCCCGGTGAGGGGCAGGACCAACGAGGACCAGTCTGACGCACCGCACTGACAGTCGGTGCCCCTCGGGGTCAAGTCGTGACGAGGGGCAGCCGGGCACCGAGGAGCGAGTTGTGCACAGGACCCCCTTCTAAACGGATTTCTCGCTCTCTCTAGTTGGGAGTAGTAGTAGGGCCTGTGGAAACGGTGGATAACCCTGTTTTCGCAGCTCAGAGGCGGAATTTTATCCACTGGCCCTGTGGGCGAAGGCGGTGGACAACTGGGGCCTTCTGTGGAGAACAGAAAGTTCTGCACACACCGTGCACAGGCTGAGGCGAGTTCTCCCCAGCGGCGTCCCCAGGTTTACCCACGTTTCCCACAGGCCAACCCGGCACCTTCGTGTGACGCCTTTCACTCGACTCGGTGAGGAGGCGCGCCGTGTTGCCGAACAGTGGACAGACATGTGGAGAAGCCGGAGATCGCTGGGGACAACGGGCCGCAGCCTGTGGGTTACCGGTGGACAACTTCATGCACAGCCTGTGGATCATTTTTTTGTCCACAGCCTGTGGAAATCCTTCGTCCACGAATCCACAGCCAGGTGACCTGGTCCGATGGTCCCGCACCGGGAGCGCCTGTGGACACAGTCTGGACAACTTCCCAGTCCCCAGGGTGTGGACGGGAAAAAGTCGCCGAATCTGTGGAGAGCGGCCGTAACCCGGCCGGTAATCGAACAACGGCTGAGCGGTGAACGACCGTTGCCGGCCGCGGTTCGGTCCGCGGCCGGTGCCGTTCAGCGTGGATTCGGCGTGGATTCGTCGCGGGATCGGCCTCGGATCGGCCCGGGAGCGGCCCGGGAGCGGCCTGGGAGCGGCCTGGGAGCGGCCCGGGAGCGGCCTGGGAGCGGCCTGGGATCAAGCCCGGGCTCGGCCGCCGTCGGCCCGCGTGTCCGCCCCGCGCCCGGCCCCGTAGCCCTCCGCAGCCCTCTGCGTCCCGTCCCGCTGCCGTCCTGCGCCCGTCCCGTGCTGCCTCCCGCGCCCCGTCCCGCTGCCGACCCGCGCCCCGCCCCCGTGTCCGGCACCGGCGTCCGGCCCGGGAACGACAAAGGGCGCCCGCGGATCTCCCTCCGGGGGCGCCCTCAGCGACGTCCGTGACGTGCTCTGCGGTGCCGTCAGCCGTTCTTGATGCGGTTGGTCAGCTCGGTCACCTGGTTGTAGATGGAGCGCCGCTCCGCCATCAGATTGCGGATCTTGCGGTCCGCGTGCATGACCGTCGTGTGGTCACGGCCGCCGAACAGCGCGCCGATCTTCGGCAGTGAGAGGTCCGTCAGCTCGCGGCACAGGTACATGGCGATCTGCCGGGCCGTCACCAGCGCGCGCCCGCGCGAGGTGCCGCACAGGTCCTCGACCGTCAGCCCGAAGTAGTCGGCGGTTGCGCCCATGATGGCCGTCGAGGTGATCTCGGGGGCGGAGTCCTCGCCACCCGGGATCAGGTCCTTCAGGACGATCTCCGTCAGGCCCAGGTCCACCGGCTGCCGGTTGAGCGACGCGAACGCCGTCACCCGGATCAGCGCGCCCTCCAGCTCGCGGATGTTGCGCGAGATCCGGGACGCGATGAACTCCAGCACCTCCGGCGGAGCGTTCAGCTGCTCCTGCACCGCCTTCTTGCGGAGGATCGCGATCCGCGTCTCCAGCTCGGGCGGCTGCACATCGGTGATCAGGCCCCACTCGAAACGGTTCCGCAGCCGGTCCTCCAGCGTGACCAGCTGCTTGGGCGGCCGGTCGCTGGACAGCACGATCTGCTTGTTGGCGTTGTGGAGCGTGTTGAAGGTGTGGAAGAACTCCTCCTGCGTCGACTCCTTGTCCGCGAGGAACTGGATGTCGTCGACGAGCAGGATGTCCATCTCGCGGTACCGCTTGCGGAAGCTGTCGCCCTTGCCGTCGCGGATGGAGTTGATGAACTCGTTGGTGAACTCCTCGGAGCTCACGTAGCGCACGCGCGTGCCCGGGTAGAGGCTCCGCGCGTAGTGGCCGATGGCGTGCAGCAGGTGCGTCTTGCCGAGTCCCGACTCCCCGTAGATGAACAGGGGGTTGTACGCCTTAGCGGGCGCCTCGGCGACGGCGACGGCGGCGGCGTGCGCGAACCGGTTGGAGGCGCCGATGACGAACGTGTCGAAGAGGTACTTCGGGTTCAGGCGCGCCGTCGGCTCACCGGGGCCGGGCGTCGGCGAGGACTGCTTGGCCGACTGCCCGGGCCCACCCGAGCCGGGTCCGGCCGGGCCGCCGCGGTGCGGATGACCGGGGCCCGCCGACGGGTCGGACAGCTCACGCCGACCGGTGTCGCGCTGGTCGTAGTCGGAGCGCGAAGGCTCGTAGTCCGAGCGCTTCTGCCGGTACGGCGAGGGGTCGTACGGCGGCCGCTCCATCGACTGGGGACGGTAGTCCTGCGACGGCGGGCCGTAGGAGTCCTGCTGCGGCGGGGCGCCGTACGGGGCCTGCGACGCGGGCCCGCCGTACGTGTCCTGCGACGAGGGCGACGCGTAGGGGTCGCGCTCCGGGAAGCCGAGCCGCTGCTGCTGCCAGCTGTGCTCGTCCTGTTGCGGCCGGGGCCAGGCGCCGGGTTCGGGGCGCTGGTACTCCGACGGGTACGCGGGCCGCGCGGTGGGCATCTGGTCCGGGCGCGAGCCGGGAAGCTGGTCGCCGGGCGTCGGGGGCAACGGCTCGGCGCGGTGCCGGCCGTAGCCCTCGTAATGGCCTTCGTGCGACTTGTCGTAGCCGGTGTCGTACCGGCCGTCCCCCTGACCTTCGTACCGGCTGTCCTGCCCGTCATAGGGGCCGGCGGGGAGCTCGGCCTCCTCGTAGCGCGACTGCTGCTGCGCGGGCGGCGCCGGGGGTTCGCCGACGGAGTCGTCGACGGTGATCGCGATGCGGATCGGCCGCCCGCACTCACGGCTCAGCGTCTCGCTGACGATCGGGGCCAGGCGGCCTTCGAGGACGCCCTTCGCGAACTCGTTCGGTACGGCGAGCAGGGCGGTGTCGGCGACCAGCGCCAGCGGCTGGCAGCGCCGGATCCAGTGCTCGTCCTTCACCTCGACACCCTGGCCGCGGCCCTCCCCGAGGAGCTGCTCCAGTACTCGTGGCCACACTGCGGCAAGATCGGCAGGCACGTCAGCCACAGGGCACGCTCTCTCGTGGGTCCCACGAACGTGTGGTTGTGGGACGGTCGGGATTCATCTCGGGTGGGGGCAGGGACAAAGGAACGAATCGGAGTTCAGCCACGGTAGTCAGGGCGACGGCTGCGGTTCAAGTTGTTGTCCCCAGGCTGTGGATAGTGTCTCCCGTGACCGCCGGTTTGACCGAATGGCGCAGCCGCGCGTACCGTAACCAGGTCGAGTTGTCGATGGCTGCTGCCGCCTGCCTCCGATGGGCACAGATCACGTCAGGTGATCGGGAAGCGGTGCACTCGGGCGTTTAACCGCGAGCTACCTCGTGGGCGCACGGTGACAGCCAGGACGGCACCCCGCCACCACCGATTGATTTCTGGAGCCCTCGAGTGAGCAAGCGCACCTTCCAGCCGAACAACCGTCGTCGTGCCAAGACCCACGGCTTCCGCCTGCGGATGCGCACCCGTGCCGGTCGCGCGATTCTCGCGAACCGCCGCGGCAAGGGTCGCACCAACCTGTCCGCCTGAGTCTGATCAGGTCGCGACGTCGTGCTGCCTACCGAGCATCGGCTGAGGCGGCGCGAGGACTTCGCGACCGCGGTACGACGAGGTCGTCGGGCCGGCCGCCCGACCCTCGTGGTCCATCTTCGAAGCGGTGCCACGGACCCGCACGCGCCTAGGGAGAGCGCTCCCCCGACGCGTGCGGGTTTCGTCGTGAGCAAGGCCGTGGGCGGCGCGGTCGTACGCAACAAGGTGAAACGCAGACTGCGTCATCTGATGCGCGACCGAGTCACCCTGTTCCCCCCCGGTAGCCTGGTAGTCGTACGGGCGTTGCCCGGGGCGGGCGACGCCGACCACGCACAGCTGGCCCAAGACCTGGATGCCGCCCTTCAACGGCTACTGGGAGGGGGCGCGCGATGAAGTACCCGCTGCTGGCTCTGATCAAGCTCTACCAGTGGACGATCAGTCCACTGCTCGGGCCGGTGTGCAAGTACTACCCGTCGTGCTCCCACTACGGCTATACGGCCATCGACCGGCACGGCGCGATCAAGGGAACGGCACTTACCGCCTGGCGAATCCTGCGGTGCAATCCGTGGTCGCTCGGCGGCGTGGACCATGTTCCGCCGCGCAAGCGCCCGCGGTGGCACGAAATGTTGCGTGACGCCTGGCGTGCACGCAGGGGCGGGACCTCCGCCGCCGAAACGGCCACCGAAGAGAACCTTCCTTCTCCTTCGAGCCCGGCCGCAGAGACACCGTCCCATGCCCAAGGAGCATGATTAGTGGACACGATTGCCAGCCTCTTCAGCTTCATCACGACACCTGTCTCCTGGGTCATCGTCCAGTTCCACACGGTGTACGGGTCCATCTTCGGCCCCGACACCGGGTGGGCCTGGGGCCTGTCCATCGTGTCCCTGGTGATTCTGATCCGTATCTGCCTGATCCCGCTCTTCGTGAAGCAGATCAAGGCGACACGGGCCATGCAGACGCTGCAGCCCGAGATGAAGAAGATCCAGGAGCGCTACAAGAACGACAAGCAGCGTCAGTCCGAAGAGATGATGAAGCTGTACAAGGAGACGGGCACCAACCCGCTCTCCTCGTGCCTTCCCATCCTGGCGCAGTCCCCGTTCTTCTTCGCCCTTTACCACGTGCTCAACGGCATCGCCAACGGTGAAACCATTGGCGTGATCAACGAGAGCCTTCTGGCGAGCGCGCAGAAGGCGCACATCTTCGGTGCCCCGTTGGCCGCGAAGTTCACGGACAGCGCCTCGGACCTGGTGCCGTTCGACGCCTCGCTGACCAACGTCCGCATCGTCACCGCGATCATGATCGTCATGATGTCGGCGTCGCAGTTCTTCACGCAGCGCCAGCTCATGACGAAGAACGTCGACACCTCGGTGAAGACACCGTTCATGCAGCAGCAGAAGATGCTGATGTACGTCTTCCCCGTCATGTTCGCCGTCTTCGGCATCAACTTCCCCGTCGGTGTCCTCGTCTACTGGCTGACCACCAACGTGTGGACCATGGGCCAGCAGATGTACGTGATCCGCAACAACCCGACCCCGGGTTCCAAGGCTCAGGCCGCGTACCTGGAGCGTCTGTACAAGCACGTCACGCACCACGGCAAGACCCGCAGCCGCGGCGAGCGGGCCATCGTCAAGGCCATCGTGGCCAAGGGCCGCGAGCGCAACGACGCCGAGCGCAAGTTCATCAACGGTCTGACCAAGGTGGGCTTCGCCGCCCAGGCCGACGGCACCGTGATCAAGGGTGAGGCCCAGGCCGCAACCCAGGCCGAGGACGGCACGCCGACGAGCGCGGCCGCCGCCAAGCGGCAGCAGCCCAAGCGGCAGTCGAAGTCCCAGCGCCAGTCCACGGTCGCGGCGAAGGACGCCGGCGAGAGCATCTCGCTGAGCAAGTCCGATGAACCGGAGGACTCCAAGCCCTCCGGAGCCGCCGGTACGGCCAAGCAGGCCGGTCCCAAGCCCAGTGGCGGAGGCCGCAGCAAGGCCCAGTCCGGGCAGCGCAAGGGCGGCCCGCAGCGCCCCAAGTCCCCGTCCAAGAAGTAAGAAGGAGCCCATCCCGTGACGGAAGGCACCACCTCCGCCGCCGCCGAGGGTGCAGACACCCTGACCCACCTGGAGCAGGAGGGCGAGATCGCGGCGGACTACCTCGAGGGTCTGTTGGACATTGCCGATCTCGACGGCGACATCGACATGGACGTCGAGGCCGACCGCGCCTCTGTGTCGATCATCAGCGACGCGGGCCCCCGTGACCTGCTGAAGCTGGTCGGCCGGGACGGCGAGGTGTTGGAGGCGCTCCAGGAACTCACGCGCCTGGCCGTGCACCGGGAGACCGGCGACCGCAGCCGGCTGATGCTGGACATCGCGGGCTACCGTGCCCAGAAGCGTGCCGAGCTCTCCGAGCTGGGTGCCAAGGCCGCGGCCGACGCGAAGAACAGCGGTGAGCCGGTCAAGCTGGAGCCGATGACGCCCTTCGAGCGCAAGGTCGTCCACGACGCGGTCAAGGTCGCCGGGCTGCGCAGCGAGTCCGAAGGCGAGGAGCCGCAGCGCTTCGTCGTCGTCCTGCCCAACTGATTCGGTACGTACGTGTCCCCGGCCCCGTCTGTTGCGCAGACGGGGCCGATCTTTGTCAGCCCGGTAGTTCTGGTGGTCGGCGCTCGCAGCGCTGATGCGGTACGGAAGGACGGTCCCCGTGACGGAGGCAGCGGAACTCCCGCCTGCGCCTGAGGTGGCACGACAGGTATTCGGTGATCGCTTCGGTGATGCGGTCCGATACGTCGAGCTCCTGGCCGAGGCAGGCGTGCAGCGTGGGCTCATCGGCCCACGAGAGGTACCCCGCCTCTGGGAGAGGCATATGTTGAACTGCGCGGTGCTCTCCGAGGTCGTGCCCGAGGGTGTGACCGTCTGCGACGTCGGTTCGGGTGCCGGACTGCCTGGTATTCCCCTGGCGCTGGTGCGGGAGGACCTGAAGATCACCCTGCTGGAGCCGCTTCTGCGGCGGACCAACTTTCTCACCGAAGTCGTCGAGCTCCTCGGCCTGGACCATGTGACGGTCGCGCGTGGTCGTGCCGAGGAGGTCATGGGCACGATGCCGCCGGTGCATGTGGTGACCGCCCGTGCGGTGGCACCTCTGGACCGCCTGGCCACCTGGGGCATCCCGCTGCTGCGCCCTTACGGCGAGATGCTCGCCCTCAAGGGCGACACCGCCGAGGAAGAGCTGAAGAGCGCGTCCACCGCACTGAGCAAGCTCGGAGCCGTGGGCACCTCGATCCTGCATGTCGGTGAGGGTGTGGTGGATCCGCTGTCCACGGTGGTGCGGGTCGAGGTCGGGGAGAGCCCGGGTGGTGTGAGATTCGCCGCCAAGCGGGCCAAGGCCGCTCGTACCAGCCGAACGCGTCGGCGCCGCTGAGACGTACTCCACACAAGCTGCCAAACCTACGCATCACGGAGTGTCGCGAGGGGTCCGGCCGCCGACGCTGTGCATCGTGTTTCACGTGAAACGTCGCTCTCTGCTCCACGGCATCATCAGCCGCGGCCGCGCCGCAGCCGAACCCCGCGACCGCAAGCCTCTCGGTTCACTCGATGAGAGACGGGAGTTGTCCACAGAGGTGGATTTCTCCACAGAACAACAGGCCTCACTGGTTCACCACCCCGAAGCCATGGGAGGCTCTGTTCATTGCGAGCCTGAAGTCGAGGAGAGTGAATCCTTGCGGTCCAACGCCAACATCGCGGGACCGATGACCGATCCGGTCCCCGGTCCCCGTACCGAGTCGTTTGGGGAGGATGTTTCACGTGAAACACCGCCCCCGATGGACGACACCCCGATCGGTCGTGCTGCCCAACTCGCGGTGGAGGCTCTGGGCCGCGCCGGCGAGGGCCTGCCACGTCCTGAGCAGACCCGTGTGATCGTCGTCGCCAACCAGAAGGGCGGGGTGGGCAAGACGACGACGACCGTCAACCTTGCCGCGTCCCTGGCTCTACACGGTGGCCGGGTCCTGGTGGTCGACCTCGACCCCCAGGGCAACGCGTCCACCGCCCTGGGAATCGACCACCATGCCGAGGTCCCTTCCATCTATGACGTGCTGGTCGACAGTCGCCCGCTCGCGGAAGTCGTTCAGCCCGTTCCCGATGTGGAAGGCCTCTTCTGCGCTCCCGCCACGATCGATCTCGCCGGCGCGGAGATCGAGTTGGTGTCCCTGGTGGCACGCGAAAGCCGCCTCCAGCGAGCGATCCAGGCCTACGAACAGCCGCTGGACTACATTCTCATCGACTGCCCGCCGTCACTCGGCCTGCTGACGGTCAACGCGATGGTGGCCGGTGCCGAGGTCCTCATCCCGATCCAGTGCGAGTACTACGCGCTGGAAGGACTGGGGCAGTTGCTGCGCAACGTCGACCTTGTGCGGGGACATCTCAATCCCACCCTGCATGTGTCGACCATTCTGCTCACCATGTACGACGGCCGGACGCGCCTCGCGTCGCAGGTCGCGGAGGAGGTGCGCACCCACTTCGTGGAAGAGGTGCTGCGGACGAGTATTCCCCGCTCGGTCCGTATCTCCGAGGCGCCGAGCTATGGACAGACGGTGCTGACCTACGATCCGGGATCGAGCGGTGCTCTCTCCTACCTTGAGGCAGCACGAGAGCTGGCGCTGAGAGGTGTCGGGGTCAGCTACGACGCGACACACGCCCATATCGGCGCCCAGAACAACGCGAACATGGTGGAGGGCATTCAGTGAGTGAGCGACGGAGGGGGCTGGGCCGCGGTCTTGGCGCATTGATCCCTGCTGCCCCGACGGAGAAGACACCGGCGCAGGCCGCGGTGGGAGGCGGAGGCTCCATGTCCCCCGCAGCCGTACCGGTTCTGACGACGGACCGCGGGGTGGCCGCGGCGAAGGTAGCCGCGCTGCTGCCTGTTTCACGTGAAACAGAGGAGCTGTCGGCAAACAGCTCCGTGGAGATGCCCTCGCCGCCCATCGGGGCGCACTTCGCCGAGATTCCTCTCGACCACATCGCGCCGAACCCGCGTCAGCCCCGTGAGGTCTTCGACGAGGACGCGCTGCACGAGCTCGTCACCTCCATCAAGGAGGTCGGACTGCTCCAGCCGGTCGTCGTACGCCAGCTGGGCCCCGCGCGCTACGAGCTCATCATGGGTGAGCGGCGTTTCCGGGCCTGCCGCGAGGCGGGCCTGGAGGCGATCCCGGCGATCGTGCGGGCCACGGACGACGAGAAGCTTCTCCTGGACGCCCTTCTGGAGAACCTCCACCGGGCCCAGCTGAACCCGCTGGAAGAGGCGGCGGCCTACGACCAGTTGCTGAAGGACTTCAACTGCACGCACGACCAGCTGGCGGACCGCATCGGTCGATCCCGTCCGCAGGTCTCCAACACGCTGCGTCTGCTGAAGCTCTCGCCGGCGGTTCAGCGCCGGGTCGCGGCCGGAGTGCTCTCCGCCGGTCATGCCCGGGCACTGCTCTCGGTCGACGACTCGGAGGAGCAGGACCGGCTGGCTCACCGCATCGTGGCTGAGGGACTTTCGGTACGGGCCGTCGAGGAGATCGTGACCCTCATGGGGTCACGTCCGCAGACGGCTCAGCGTGCCAAGGGGCCGAGGGCCGGCGGTCGGGTCTCCCCGGCGCTGACCGACCTTGCGACCCGGCTCTCGGACCGCTTCGAAACCCGGGTGAAGGTCGACCTGGGACAGAAGAAGGGCAAGATCACCGTCGAGTTCGCCTCCATGGAGGACCTGGAGCGCATCCTCGACTCGCTCGCCCCCGGCGAAGGTCCCGTCCTGCAGAAGGGCCTCGTGGACGGCGACGCCGAGGAGTCGGAAGACTGAGCCGCGGCCTGGCCGAGCGTATGCGGCCGAGGGGCATGTGAGCGAGCCGTGTCCGGTGTGTACCGGAACACGGCTCGCCCTTTGCTTTCAGGCGGTATCGATGGAATCGCATCCTGGATACGATGCAATCGGGTTGTGGCGCATCCACCTGGCAGTACCTCGGAGCGGGAGGCGGGGGCCATGCGAACGATGAGCCGGACCGGACTGGTGAGCGCCGGGCTGGGACTGGGCGCGGTCGGCGGGTTCGTCGGCAGCCTGCTCAGGGAACGGAGCGCTCTGACTGCCGCTCGCGATGCTGCGAGCGAAGGAAGCGAGGAACAGCCTTCATGGGGCGTCGGCTCGTACCGCTCACGCTGGACAACCTTCAAGACCTTCCCAAACGCTGTCGGGCGTGTGTCTTCTGGGAACTGGACCCCGTCAGCAGTGCGGCCGCGGTAAAGGCGGGTACGCCCGCTCTGGAGAAGGAGTCCTGGATCTCCGCTGTCCTGTTGGACTGGGGGTCGTGCGGCCGGGTCGTCTACGTGGACGACGTTCCCGTGGGGTTTGTGCTCTACGCGCCGCCCGCCTACGTTCCCCGCTCGACGGCGTTCTCCACGAGCCCTGTATCGCCGGACGCCGTGCAGTTGATGACCGCGTTCATCATGCCGGGTTACCAGGGGCAGGGGCTTGGCCGCGTGATGGTCCAGACGGCCGCCAAGGATCTGCTGCAACGGGGCTTCAAAGCGATCGAGGCGTTCGGCGACGCACGCTGGAAGGAGCCGGCCTGTGTGCTCCCGGCCGATCACCTGCTGGCGGTGGGTTTCAAGACGGTGCGTCCTCATCCCGCTCATCCCCGGTTGAGGCTGGAGCTGCGGACGACGCTTTCCTGGAAGGAAGACGTGGAGATGGCGCTCGACCGGTTGCTGGGGGCGGTCCAGAAGGAGCCGGCGCTGCGCCCGCTCTGAAGGCTTCGGCAAAACAATGGGCCAACCCCTGAGGGCTGGCCCATTCGTGTTTCACGTGAAACATCAGCCGTCGGCGGGACGGCTCAGCGTGTCACTCGGAGATGAAGGTCTCCAGGTCGCGGACGAGCGCGGCCTTCGGCTTGGCGCCGACGATGGTCTTGGCGACCTCGCCATCCTGGTACACGTTCAGCGTCGGGATCGACATGACGCCGTACTTGGCGGCCGTACCCGGGTTCTCGTCGATGTTGAGCTTGACGATCTCGATCTTGTCGCCGTGCTCGGCCGCGATGGCCTCGAGCGAGGGAGCGATCTGGCGGCACGGGCCACACCACTCGGCCCAGAAGTCCACCAGGACGGGCTTGTCGCTCTTGAGGACGACCTCTTCGAAGTCGGCGTCGGTCACATTCTTCAGGGTGCCGGCCACAGGGGGCTCCTTAATTCTCTGCGCGGTGGGGCGGGAGGGGGTCAGACGGAGGTCTTCTCGGGCTCGGCCTGCTCTTCGTCCGCGAGGGCGGCGAGGTAGCGCTCGGCGTCGAGAGCGGAGGAGCAGCCGGTGCCGGCCGCGGTGATCGCCTGGCGGTAGGTGTGGTCGACCACGTCGCCGGCGGCGAAGACACCGGTCACGTTCGTCCGGGTGGAGGGAGCGACGACCTTCAGGTAGCCCTCCTCGTCCAGGTCCAGCTGACCCTTGAAGAGCTCGGTGCGCGGGTCGTGGCCGATCGCGATGAAGAGGCCGGTCACCGGGAGGTCCGAGAGCTCACCCGTCTTCAGGTTGCGCAGCTTCAGCCCGGCCAGCTTCGGGTCCCCCTCGATTTCGGCGACCTCGCTGTCCCAGACGAACTTGATCTTCGGGTCTGCGAAGGCGCGCTCCTGCATCGCCTTGGAGGCGCGCAGGGTGTCCCGGCGGTGGACGATTGTCACGGACTTGGCGAAGCGGGAGAGGAAGGTGGCCTCCTCCATCGCGGTGTCGCCGCCGCCGATCACGGCGATGTCCTGGTCCTTGAAGAAGAAGCCGTCACAGGTGGCGCACCAGGAGACACCGCGGCCGGAGAGGGCGTCCTCGTTCGGCAGGCCGAGCTTGCGGTGCTGGGAGCCGGTGGTCACGATGATCGCCTTGGCCCGGTGGATCGTGCCCGCGGTGTCCGTGACGGTCTTGATCTCACCCGTGAGGTCGACGGAGACGATGTCGTCGGGGATCAGTTCGGCACCGAAGCGCTCGGCCTGGGCACGCATGTTGTCCATGAGCTCGGGGCCCATGATGCCGTCCTGGAAGCCGGGGAAGTTCTCCACCTCGGTGGTGTTCATCAGAGCGCCGCCCGCGGTGACGGCGCCTTCGAACACGAGCGGCTTCAGCGACGCGCGCGCGGTGTACAGCGCCGCGGTGTAGCCGGCGGGCCCGGAGCCGATGATGATCACGTTACGGACGTCGCTCACGGCTTGTTTCCTCGTCTCTGGACTGCATCGGTTGAGCGGTGGGAGCTACTTGGACTCTCACCCCACCCAACGGATCCTAAGGGGCGTGCATTCCCGGTGTGTCCGGGCACACGGAGGGACGACACCATAGGGGATGCCAGGGGGACATGGCGCAGCAGCGAGACGGGACGTCGGTCGTCAGCGACGCGTGTAGGAGTTCGTCAGCAGAACCTTCGCCGGACCGGACGCCGGATGATCCACACAGGTCTTGTCCACGATGTAGGCGTCGATCCGGGTGCTGTCGGATGCGTCCGGCAGTACCACGAGCAGGGCGTCCGTCCCCTGATAGGTGCCTTCTTCGGCGGCGAGTGCCGCATCGTTGCGGCCGATGCCCTGCTGTACGCACGAAGGCACCACGGGCTGCCGGAGGACCTTGGGTGATGCGGCGCCGGGCGATGCGGCGCCGGACTCTCCCTGGATGCCCAGGCTCTGGGCGCCACGGGAGTCCGCGGCCTTGGCGAGGAGATCGGTGACCTGCCCCTCCAGCCCGCTCGCGGAGAAGCTGTCCGGCGCGGTCGACTGTTGAGCCGAACTGCCTGGCCCCCCGCCGTCCGTGAGTGACGACACCAGGACGGAACCGAGTCCCAGTGCCGCGGCGGCGAGAGCCGCTCCCAGGACAGCGATCTTGCGGCGGCCGCCCCGCTTGCGGTCCTTGCGGCCCGGGCCGGTGGTGGCGTGGGCACGCCCTGCGGGTCGGTCCGCCGGCGTTGTTGTTTCACGTGAAACATGGAGCGCGTCGGCGTCGGTCGTGACCACACCGACCGTCGGCGAGGCGTCTGCGTTCTCCGGTGCCGTGGCTTTCAGCAGCGCCTCGGCCGCGAGTGCGGCATCGATGCGGTGAGCGACGTCGTCGGGCATGTGCGGTGGGCCGGGGAGGGTATCGAGAAGGCCACGGATCTCCTCGAGCGACGCGTGGACGTCTGCGCAGAGCTCGCAGGCGTCCAGATGCCGATGCACGTCGACGCTCCGCGAGGGAGCGAGCAGGCCCTCGGTGAGGTCGGAGATCTCCGCGACGTCCGGGTGCCCGGTCGTGTCCGTCGAGGTCACGCTCGCCCACCTCCGCCCTTCACAGCAGCTGAATCGCCTGTCCCGGCGTTGCCCGGCCCCTCGTCCCGAGGATCCGCTGCCGGTGGGACGGATGTCCCCTGCGCCCGGTTCCGTCCTGTGCCGTTTTCTCTGTCGCCGCCGGTGCCGCCCGGCCGCAGATGAGTGAGGAGCGGCAGGAGTCTGGCTCTGCCACGGGCACAGCGGCTCTTCACCGTCCCGGTCGGCACGTCGAGCACGCGGGCGGCCTCGGCGACCGGGTAACCCTGCATGTCCACGAGGACGAGAGCGGCTCGTTGGTCGGGAGGGAGAGTGCCGAGCGCTTCGAGGAGCTGGCGGTGCAGGTCGTTGCGTTCGGCGGGCGCGGACGCCGACTCGTGCGGCTCGAGCAGCTGCTCCAGTCGCTCGGTGTCGTCGACCGGTGAGGTCTTGCGGGAAGCCGCTTTGCGGGCGCGGTCCAGACAGGCGTTCACGGTGATGCGGTGCAGCCAGGTAGTGACGGCGGACTGGCCGCGGAAGGTGTGGGCGGCCCGGTAGGCGGACACGAGGGCGTCCTGGACGGCGTCAGCGGCCTCCTCGCGGTCTCCCAGCGTGCGCAGGGCCACCGCCCAGAGTCGGTCGCGGTGACGCCGTACGAGCTCACCGAAGGCGTCGGGATCGCCCTCTACGTGGCGGGTGAGGAGGTCCTGATCGCTCGCTCCGTCATATCCGGCGCCTTCCGCCATCGGACCCCCTCCCTCTTCGGTGAGACGTCAGCCCGTGAACTTCACGTCGGTGATGGCCTGCTTGTAGCCGGGGTCGCTGTACTGGTCGCCCGGCGCGTGCGGCGCGGCGGTGATCCATACGAGAACGTACCGCGTCTTCACCGGTGTCTTGGCGGAGATCTTCAGTTCCTGTCCGGACGTCCTGGCGTCGGCGATCTTCGTCATGGATGTGAGCGGTGCCGATGACGAGAGCGAATCGGTCGCGTAGAGGCTGGCGGCGGTGTAGTCGTCGCCGTAGCGAAGCCCTATCGAGGCTGCCGAAACGCTCTGCTCGGAGCTGAGGTCGTAGACGATGCCCACGCCCTTCTTGAACGGCGCGAGCACGGGTCCGTCGTCGAAGGAGTACGACCGCCAGTAAGTGGAGCTGTCGTTGTCGTAGGTCAGCTTCACGTCGTCGGGGTGCTGGGGCTTGCCGTCCGGGTAGTACTCGGCGGCATCGTGGATTTTGAGCGTCGTGACCGGCTTGGGCGCGCTGCTGTTCTTGTCGCCCTCGTCCGTCGTCTGGGTCTGGTTCGTTTCGTCGGACTGGTCCTGGTCCATCAGGGCGTCCGCCAGCTGCCAGCTGCCCAGGCCGAGGGCGGCGATGAGGAGGGCGGAGACCGCCCACTTCAGCGCCTTGCCGGTGCGGCTCTGCAGCGGGGGCGGCGGGGTCGGCACCTGCCGGGTGACGCCCGGGTGCGGCGCGGGACGGCCGTAGGTGCCCTGCTGGTACGTCGTGCGCTGGTACTCGGGCGGGGCGGTGAACGCGGGCTCCGGCGGGCGGATGCGGGGCATCTCACCGATTGCCTTCACCAGCTCTTCCGGCGTCGTGCAGGCGGCGTCGTGCCGGGAGGCGGTCGCGCCGTCGTTGACGAGGGCCCGCATCGACAGTTCCGACAGGCCCCGGTGGACGCCGGCGCGCACCTGGTCGGGTGCGATCAGACCGATGTCCTTGGGCAGCCCCGAGAGGCCGTAGGCGTCGTTCTCGTACGGCCAGCGCTGGGTGAGCGCCGCGTACAGCAGGGCGCCGATCGCCTCGGTGTCGGTGCGCTGAGGGGTCTCGGTGGTGACGCCGCGCAGGGCGGCGTTCACCGCGAGGCCGCGGATGCGCCACTGGCCCGAGGAGGTGCGCAGAACGGCGTTGGGGTTCAGACGCAGATGCGCCAGGCCTTCGCGGTGGGCGGCGGCCATGGCGGAGGCGATCTGACTCACCATCTGGTAGGCGTCGTGGGGCTCCAGCGGACCGGCCGCGAGCAACGCGGTCAGCTCGGTGGCGTCGGGCAGCCACTCGTGGACCACGTAGACGAGGTCGTTCTCCTCGACGGCGTCCAGTACTTGGACGAAGCGGGGATCTCCGAGCAGCGCGGAGGAGCGGGCCGCCGCCAGCACCGAACGGGCCCGGGTGTGGTCCGCGGGCAGGAGATGGACGCCCACGGCACGACGGAGTTTCTCGTCGACCGCACGCCAACTGCTGAAACCGTCCAGACGGGTGACGCACTCTTCGAGGCGATAGCGCCTGGCGAGCTTGTGACCGCTGTGCAGTTCCGGCGGTGAGGCCTTCCCGGGACTCTCCGTCCCGCCGCTCCCCTGTGCCTCGTCGCTGTCCGTGTCCTGCTCCCGGTTCTTGACCACCCCGTCGGCCGTGGACTGGTCCGCTTGTGCGGTCAGCGGCTTGTCACCGCTGTTGTCTGCCACGTCGACGGCAGCTGTGCTCCGTTCCGCCACCGTCGTTCCTGCCTCCCCATTCAGTGCGCGCCGTCCGACCTCGTGCGCGCCGTACGACGCCGAACCCAATTGTGCCCACAGTCCGCCGCTATGCACGACACGCGGCGGCGGACGATGGTTGTGCGCCTACCCCCTGACTCAGCGACCCAGGCGTCCGCGGACCATGCCGACGAGCGAATTGAGCTCCTCGATGCGCATGCGGCGGGCGGCGACGAAGAAGATGCCGAACAACAGGACCCCGCCGGCCAGCAGCGCGGCGAAGGAACCCAGGACGCCCTGGCCCAGGCTGTGGCCGACGCCGTAGCAGGCCGCGCCGCTGATCAGGGCGGCCGGAACGGAGGCGATGCACAGTCGGGCGTAGGTCCGCAGGACATGGGAGCCGTCGAGGTCACCGCCGAGCCGCTTGCGCAGCCGGTTCCAGGCGACGCCGACGCCGATCGCGTACGCCAGGCCGTAGGAGGCCGCCATGCCGACCACGGCCCAGCGGGCGGGGAGGACGAAGTAACAGATCGCCGAGGCGCTCGCGTTGACCGCGGCCACGATGACGGTGTTGTAGAAGGGGGTCCGGGTGTCCTCGTAGGCGTAGAAGGCGCGCAGGACGACGTACTGCACGGAGTAGGGGATCAGGCCGAGGCCGAAGGCCATCAGCATGAAGCCCATGTTCGTGGCCTCGCTGGTGCCGGACGAACCGAAGATCAGCGTGCACATAGGGATGCCGAGTGCGAGGAAGCCGAAGGCGATCGGAACGATCGCGACGGCCGTGGTGCGCAGGCCCTGGGAGATGTCGTCGCGGACCGCGCCGGCGTCGCCCTCGGCCGCCGAGCGGGAGATGCGGGGCAGCAGGGCGGCCATCAAGGAGACGGTGATGATGGCCTGCGGCAGGCCCCAGATCAGCTGGGCGTTGGCGTAGGCGGAGAAGCCGGTGCCGTCGACCGGCGAGTCCTTGCCCGCCGACGTGGACAGCTGGGTGACGACGAGCGCGCCTGCCTGGTTGGCCAGGACGAACAGGACGGTCCACTTGGCGAGGGTCGCCGCCTTGCCGAGGCCGTGGCCCTTCCAGTCGAAGCGCAGCCGCAGCCGGAAACCGGTCTCGCGCAGGTACGGGATCATGGCTAGGGCCTGCACGACGAGGCCGAGCAGAACGCCGATGCCGAGGAGTCGCTCACCCTCCGGCGGGATGGTCGTGACCTTCATGCCGGAGTCGGCGGCGGTGCCGTAGACCCAGATGAACATGCCCAGCGTCACGATGATGACGATGTTGTTGAGGACCGGCGTCCACATCATCGCGCCGAACTTGCCGCGCGCGTTGAGGATCTGCCCCATCACCACGTGAACGCCCATGAAGAAGATCGAGGGCAGGAAGTAGCGGACGAAGGTGATGCCGACCTCGTTGGCCGCCGGGTCGCTGGCGACCGAGTCGGACAGGAGGCGGATCAGGACGGGCGCCGCGGCGACCGCGGCGACCGTGAGCAGGCCGAGCGCCACCATGACCAGCGTGAGCAGGCGGTTGGCGTACGCCTCGCCGCCGTCCTCGTCCTCCTTCATGGCCCGTACGAGCTGTGGCACGAAGACCGAGTTGAGGCCGCCGCCGACGGTCAGGATGTAGATCATCGTGGGCAGCTGGTAGGCGACCTGGAAGGTGTCGCCGAGCAGGCCGACGCCCAGCGCCGAGACGATCAGCGCGGAGCGGACGAAGCCGGTGAGGCGGGACACCATCGTGCCCGCCGCCATGACGGCGCTGGACTTCAGCAGGCCACTGGCGCGCCCGCCCTTCTTCGCGGCGGGAGCGGCCGCGGCGGGAGGCGCGGCCGGCGTGGCGGTGAGGTTCATGGTCTGATCCGCCGCGGACGACGTCGGCACCGGAGCCTGGTACGCCGGTACCGCTCCCTGCCCGCCCGGAGCGGGCGCCGGGCCGGGCACCGACGGGGACTCCGCGGAGCGGGTGCCCCCCTGCTGCTGGTCCCGGAAGAGGTGGGCGAAGGCGTCGGGCTGGTGCTGCTCCTCGCCGGAGTGCGTCACCAGGTCGTCCACGCCCACGAACTGCGTCGTACGGGGGTCGTCGCCGTACGGCAGGTACTGCGTTGGGCCCTCCGGCTCGGGCGCCGGGGTCTGGGCCCACACATGCGGGTCGGGGGCGTACGGGGACTGCGGGGGCCGGCCGTACAGCGGCTGTTGCGGCTGATGCATGCCCGGCGGCGGAGGGGGGTGCGCGGCACGGTCGTAGAGCGCCTCGGCGACCGGGTCCTGCGCGGTGAGGTCCTGAGCCCGGTAGGGGTCCTGGTCGTAGGCGTCCTGGAGGTACATGTCCGCCGGGTGCTGCGGCGGCACCTGGCCATGCTCGGGCGGCGGGCCCTCGGGGTGGCCCGAGCCGCCCGCGGCCTGGCCGCGGTCACCGTCGTACGGCGCGTTCATGGTTACCCCACCTCATCGTCCCGGGCCCACCGGCCACGACTTCCTCAACGGTCCACTCTCTCACCCGTGCCGGACGGGTCGGCGCTTTCCACTGCGGTGTCCGGTGTCTCGTCACTCTGCTGCTCCGGGCCGGCTGCCCCTGCTCGGCCGCCGGACTCTTTCTCGGGACGGTTCTCGTGGTCCCCGGCGTTCTCCGGGCCGTCGGCGGGCTCGCCCGCCTCGTCGGCGCCGCCCTCGCCGTCCTCTGCGTCTTCTTCGGTTTCTTCAGTGTCTTCGGCTTCGCGGGCCGCGGCACGCTTGCGCTGGGTGTACATGCGGAAGCCTGCCAGCACGAGCAGCAGGACGCCGCCGCCGATGACCAGCATCACCGTGGCCGTGATCTCGGTGACCCGCACGTCGAAGGCGACCTCTTCGCCGTACTTCTGGCCGTCCTCGGTGTACAGCTGGGCGACCACCGTCGTCTGGCCGTTGACCTTGGCGGACGTGGTGAACTTCACCGTCGTGGTGTGCCCGCCGGAGACCGTCACACGCTGCTCGGCGTAGGCCTCGTCGGAGATCTCGAGACGGGTCGGGTTCTTCGAGGTGAGCCGCAGGACCAGGTGGTCGACGCCCTGCACCAGGTTGTTCTGCACGGTCACCGGGATCGTGGCGCTTCGCCCGGAGAGCTTGGTCTCCGACTTGTCGATCAGCTTGACCTGGCCGGTGAGGGTGTCGAGATAGGCCTGCACACCCTGGCGGAACGAGCTCGCGGCGGTGCTCCTGCCCCGCCAGGACGTGGACATCTCACGGTTCATGGCCCGCCCGAAGGGGGTCACCACCCGGGCCTCGTTGGCGAGGATCACCTTGAAGTTGTCGAGTTTGTCCTGCGTGTACGCGATCTGCTCGAAGGCCGACCGGGGCAGCTCCTGCTTGCGCAGCGAGGAGGGGTACGCCGACTTCGACGGCACCTTCGTGGTGGCGCCCGGGTCGGGTTTGGCCTTGGCGGCCGCCGCGAGCTGCTGGGACTGCGACCAGGTACCGCCCTGGAGCGTGGTGACGGCCTCCGCCAGCGACCGGGCCTGGCTCGCGGTCGGCATGCGCTGCGGGGCGACGACGACGCTGCGCTGCTTGCCCGTCTGAAGGTCCAGGGCCAGGCTCTGCGCGAGGAACTCCTGCACGGCGAGCGTGGACGTGGAGGCCTTCGTCAGATCGCCCTTGAACGCCGTGGAGAGCCGCGCGTCCGCGACGACCGCCGTGGTGCCGCCGCCGATGGGCCGGGCCGCGGAGGGGGTGTAGGTGAGATCGCCGTTCTCCGTCAGGCTGTCGCTGCGCGCGATCACCTTGTCGGCGCCTGCCGAGGTGGCGACCTTGACGATCGACGGGTCGACGGCGCCGTCCACCGGCCAGGCGAAGTCGGTGTTCGGGGTCACATGGAGCACGGTCTCCACTGTGGTGGCGGCGACGTCGGTGGCCGCCTTGAGCTGGCTCAGCGAGCCGGCGACGCCGGTGCCGTTGTGGGCGAGCGAGGCGAGGTCGGGATCGGCGAAGGGCAGCGCGACGACCTCCTTGCCGAGCACCGCGTCCTGCAGATCGTCGAGCCACTGCTTGGCGACCGCCTGGTGGGTGCCGGCCGTGGTGGTGTCCCCGTCGCCCCGGATCCGGTAGCTGCCGGTCATGGCGTCGACGGACGCCAGCAGGTCCGGGTCGATCACCCAGGTGACGTCGAGCTCCTTGCCCAGGCTCAGGAGCTGCTCGAGGCGGCCGCCGGGCGAGAGCTCCTTGGTCAGGTCATCGTTGAGGAAGACCGGCGTCTGCTGGGCGTTCGAACCGGTCTCCGCCGACATGTGGACGGTGGAGACCAGCGGCCACAGCACCGTCGTCCTGGACGGGGTGTCCGCCTCCTCGGGCTGCCACGGCAGGAAGGTCCGCTGGACGCCCAGCACCTGCTCCCACGGCTGCGCGGACGTCTCGCCCGCGAGGGAGACACCGAGCGGGTAGACGCCGTCGTCGTCCAGGTCGAGCTTGGCGACGGGTACGGAGATGCTGAAGTGCTCGGACACGCCCGGTGTGAGCTTGGCGAACTCGGTTACGTACTTGCCGCCCACCTCGGAGCCGTCGTTGCCGGAGAGGGCGTCCGCGCGCTTGGCGGCACTTTCGATCGCCGAGCGGGTGGTGAGCGCGGAACCCACCCGCAGACCCACGTGGGCGTCGGTGACCGCCTGCTTGCCGTTGTTGGTGACCGTGCCGGAGACGGTCAGGGTGTCCCCGTCGGTGGGAGCGGCGGGGCTGAGCGAATCAACGGTGACAGCCACTGTGCCGGCGGCGGAGGCATCCTTGGCGGAGGTCCGGCCGACGGCCTGCGCGGGGGCGGCGGGCAGCTGGAGCAGACCGGCCAGCAGGGGCGCCCCGGCGAGCAGTGCGCCGGTGCGCCGAAGCCACCGGCGGGCAGGTGAGGGAGTCATCCCCGGAAAGTCTGCCGCCTCGGCCACGCGTTCGCCCGTCCCTCGTCGTCGTCAGTGGTCGTCGGAATGTGCGTCCACGCATGGTAACGATGCGCGCTGAGGGGAAGTGCCGCGGACCGCTCCACAAGATCGTGGAAGACGGCCGGATCGTCCGCTATCCATGTGTATGGAGGCGAATGGCCAGGTAGACGGTAAGGCGCTGTCTTGCCCGGCTATCGGGATAGATGTCTCCTCGCTCCAAATCGGGGAGCCCCCGGTCGGCCGGGCCACGTACCCTCTTCTGTTGTGCCGAACGCCAACGAAGACAATCTCAGCGTCCTGAGCCAGGTGCAGCACCGCGCGGTCAGTGAACTGCTGCGGGTCGCCCCTGTCGCCGACGACCTCGCCCGCCGCTTCCAGGAGGCCGGGTTCTCTCTCGCCCTGGTCGGCGGCTCGGTCCGGGACGCGCTGCTCGGCCGGCTCGGCAACGACCTGGACTTCACGACGGACGCCCGTCCCGAGGACGTCCTGAAGATCGTCCGGCCATGGGCGGACGCCGTGTGGGAGGTCGGGATCGCGTTCGGCACCGTCGGGGTCCAGAAGGACGCCCGCGTCGGAGACGTTGATCGATGCTTCCAGATCGAGGTCACCACCTACCGGTCGGAGGCCTACGACCGCACCTCGCGCAAGCCCGAGGTGTCGTACGGCGACTCCATCGAGCAGGACCTCGTCCGGCGGGACTTCACCGTGAACGCCATGGCCGTGGCGCTTCCCGAGAAGGAGTTCATCGACCCGCACGGTGGCCTCGAGGACCTCGCGGCGCGCGTTCTGCGCACCCCGGGTACGCCGGAGGAGTCCTTCTCGGACGATCCGCTGCGCATGATGCGTGCCGCCCGCTTCGCCGCTCAGCTCGACTTCGAGGTCGACTCCGAGGTCGTCACGGCGATGAAGGAGATGGCCGGCCGGATCGAGATCGTCTCGGCCGAGCGGGTGCGGGACGAGCTGAACAAGCTGATCTTGTCCGCGCACCCGCGCAAGGGGCTGGCGCTGCTGGTCGACACCGGCATCGCCGACCATGTGCTGCCCGAGCTGCCCGCCCTGCGGCTGGAGAGTGACGAGCACCACCGGCACAAGGACGTCTACGAACACACCCTGATCGTCCTCGAGCAGGCGATCGCCCTGGAGGAGAACGGCCCCGACCTCACGCTGCGGCTGGCCGCGCTGCTGCACGACATCGGCAAGCCGCGTACCCGTCGCTTCGAGAACGACGGCCGCGTCTCGTTCCACCACCACGAGGTGGTCGGAATGAAGATGACGAAGAAGCGCATGACGGCTCTGAAGTACTCCAACGAGCTGGTGAAGGACGTCTCCCGACTGGTCGAACTCCATCTGCGCTTCCACGGGTATGGCACCGGTGAGTGGACGGACTCCGCGGTGCGTCGCTACGTGCGGGACGCCGGACCGCTCCTCGACCGCCTGCACAAGCTGACCCGCTCGGACTGCACGACGCGGAACAAGCGCAGGGCGGCCGCGCTCTCGCGGGCGTACGACGGGCTGGAAGGGCGCATCTCCCAGCTGAAGGAGCGGGAGGAGCTGGACGCGATCCGTCCCGACCTCGACGGCAACCAGATCATGGAGATCCTGGGCGTCGCCCCCGGACCTGCCATCGGCAAGGCGTACAAGCACCTGCTGGAACTGCGCCTGGAGAACGGGCCGATGGAGTACGACACGGCGGTGGCGGCGCTCAAGGAGTGGTGGGCCGAGCAGGACTGAGTCCGCGTCACGGGGGTCATGTTTCACGTGAAACATGACCCCCGTGACGCGACAGGCGCACATGCGAAGGGGCGGTGTTTCACGTGAAACACCGCCCCTTTCAGCAACTGCCCTACTTCTTGTAGTCCTTCAGGCAGAGCAGGAAGTTACTGCCGTCACCGCTCTCGGTGTACGAGTACTGGAAGTCCTTGGCCTTCTCGTCGCACTTGCTGTCGGCCGTGAGCGCGGTGTATGTGCCCTCGATCTTCGCCAGCACGATGTACTGCGCCTGCGAGGAGTCGCACTTGACGACCTCGAGGTCGGGGTTGTCGTCGCTGCTGCTGCCTCGGTGCATGCAGTCGCCGACCGCCGCCGTGTTGGCGTCGTCCTGGCTGGATATGTAGGCGGCGATGCCCACACCGATGACAGCGAGAACGATGACGACGTTCTTGATCAGCTTGAAGCTGACCTTGCGGCGGGGCTGCTCCGGCGGGACCGCGCCGTAGGGAGCGGCGCCCGGCTGCGGGTATCCGGGCTGCGGCGGGTACGGCGCCTGGCCCTGCGGCTGGCCGTAGGGCTGCTGGCCCTGCTGCGCGAACGGGTTCTGGCCCTGAGGAGGCGGAGTCGACACTTGGAGGTCCCCCTAGAAAACTTTAGACGTGTGGCGCGAAATCACTCGCGAAGTAAGACTCACGTAAGTTACCGGCCCCCACTGACAACCCTGTAGCTGGACCAGGAGTCTGTGTCATTGATGTGACACTTGCCGCCGCTCAAAGCGGGCCATAGCGGCAGCAACTGTTCCGTAGATAACGGCGACCGTGACCACCAATGGGGCGGAACGTCCGTCAGGCGGCAGCATCAGGGCGGCGACAGCGGCGGCGCCGACGAAGGCGACGTTGAACAGGACGTCGTAGAGAGAGAAGATCCGGCCGCGGAAGCCGTCCTGCACGGACGACTGGACGACGGTGTCGGTGGCGATCTTCGCGCCCTGGGTTACCAGCCCCAGCACGAAGGCCGCGACGAACGTGGTGACTTGGGCGAACGGCAGCATGAGGGCGAGCACCAGGACCGCCGCGGCCGCGGAACAGACGACGATCCAGCGGGCCGGACCCAGCCGTCCCGCGGCCGGCGGGGTGACCACCGCGGCGACGAAGAAGCCCACGCCGGAGACTCCTACGGCCAGCCCCAGCAGGGCCAGCCCGTCGTCCGGGTCGGACGACCAGGCGTACCGGCACAGCATCAGCACCATGACGGTCAGGGCGCCGTAGGAGAACCGCATCAGTGAGATCGAGCCGAGCGCCCAGGCAGCCTCCCTGCGTCGGGGCTCGGCCAGGTGACGCAGGCCCGCCGAGAGGCCGCGGGCGGTGCCCCTGAGCGCGCTCGTCAGCCGGGGCTGAACCAGATCACGGTCGGGTCCGAGCAGATCCGCGGCCATGGCCAGCGAGGCGAGCGCGGCGGACAGGTACAGCGCGCATCCCAGCAGCACCACCGCGGCGTCGGAGTCCGCCACCACCAGCCGGACGACGAAGGCGAGACCGCCCCCCGCGACCGCGGCCAGAGTGCCGGCGGTCGGGGAGAGGGAGTTGGCCATCACCAGGCGTTCGCCGTCGACGACGCGCGGCAGAGCTGCCGAAAGGCCGGCGAGGACGAAGCGGTTGACCGCGGTGACGCACAACGCGGAGACGTAGAAAAGCCAGTCGGGGACATGGCTGATCATCAGGACGGCCGTCACCGACGCCAGCAGGGCGCGCAGCAGATTGCCGTAGAGGAAGACCTGTCGGCGGCGCCAGCGGTCCAGCAGGACACCGGCGAAGGGGCCGACGAGGGAGTACGGCAGCAGCAGGACCGCCATGGCGGAGGCGATCGCGCCCGCCGAGGTCTGTTTCTCCGGGGAGAAGACGACATAGGTGGCGAGCGCGACCTGGTAGACGCCGTCCGCGCACTGGGAGAGCAGCCGCACCGCGAGCAGCCGCCGGAAGTTCCCGAAGCGCAGCAGAACGCGCAGATCACGGACGACGGCCATGGGCACAGCCTCACATACGGGGAGGGTCCCCGGGTCGGTCGACCCGGAGACCCTTCTCAGCCCTGGCAGGAGCGAATTTTCCGTACGCGCCGAGTTAGCGCTCGACCTCACCGCGGATGAACTTCTCGACGTTCGCGTAGGCCTCGTCGTCGAAGTACTGGACCGGCGGGGACTTCATGAAGTACGAGGACGCCGACAGGATCGGGCCGCCGATGCCGCGGTCCTTGGCGATCTTCGCGGCGCGCAGGGCGTCGATGATGACACCCGCGGAGTTCGGGGAGTCCCAGACCTCGAGCTTGTACTCGAGGTTCAGCGGGACGTCACCGAACGCACGGCCCTCGAGGCGGACGTACGCCCACTTGCGGTCGTCCAGCCAGGCCACGTAGTCCGACGGACCGATGTGGACGTTCTTCTCGCCCATGTCGCGGTCGGGGATCTGCGAGGTGACGGCCTGCGTCTTCGAGATCTTCTTGGACTCGAGGCGGTCGCGCTCCAGCATGTTCTTGAAGTCCATGTTGCCGCCGACGTTGAGCTGCATGGTGCGCTCGAGCCGGACACCGCGGTCCTCGAACAGCTTCGCCATCACACGGTGGGTGATGGTGGCGCCGACCTGGGACTTGATGTCGTCACCGACGATCGGGACGCCCGCCTCGGTGAACTTGTCCGCCCACTCCTTGGTGCCGGCGATGAAGACCGGAAGGGCGTTGACGAACGCGACCTTGGCGTCGATGGCGGCCTGGGCGTAGAACTTCGCCGCGCTCTCGGAGCCGACGGGCAGGTAGCAGATCAGAACGTCGACCTGCCTGTCCTTGAGGATCTGGACGATGTCGACCGGGGCCTCGGTGGACTCCTCGATGGTCTCGCGGTAGTACTTGCCGAGACCGTCCAGGGTGTGGCCGCGCTGGACCGTGACGCCCTTGTTCGGGACGTCGCAGATCTTGATGGTGTTGTTCTCGCTGGCACCGATGGCGTCCGAGAGGTCGAGGCCGACCTTCTTCGCGTCGACGTCGAAGGCGGCGACGAACTCGACGTCACCGACGTGGTAGTCGCCGAACTGCACGTGCATCAGACCCGGGACCTTGGACGCCGGGTCGGCGTCCTTGTAGTACTCGACGCCCTGCACCAGCGAGGCGGCGCAGTTGCCTACGCCGACGATGGCTACGCGAACCGAACCCATTCCGGTTGCTCCCTGTGTGTACGAGTGATGCCCTGAACGGGCGCTCACGTGGCGGTTTCGTCGGGCAGATCCGTCCCGGGAGTGTCCCCGGGACGGGGCAGGCCGCCCGTCGATCCAGATGTGTTGTTCTGTTGAGCGGATTCCCCGGAGGGACCTGTCAGGTCTCGTCCGGCCCGCTCGCTCTCGATGAGCTCGTTCAGCCAGCGCACTTCGCGCTCCACGGACTCCATACCGTGGCGCTGGAGCTCAAGCGTGTAGTCGTCGAGGCGCTCCCGGGTGCGCGCCAGGGAGGCGCGCATCTTCTCGAGACGCTCCTCCAGCCGGCTGCGGCGGCCCTCGAGTACGCGCATCCGAACGTCGCGCGACGTCTGCCCGAAGAAGGCGAAACGAGCGGCGAAGTGTTCGTCCTCGTACGCGTCGGGACCCGTCTGCGAGAGCAGTTCCTCGAAGTGTTCCTTACCCTCCGCCGTCAACCGGTAGACGATCTTGGCGCGACGCCCCGCGAGTGGAGCGGCGAGGGCGTCTTCGTGGGTGTTTCCCGGCTCCTCGATCAACCAGCCGTTGGTGACCAGCGTCTTGAGGCAGGGGTAGAGCGTGCCGTAGCTGAACGCACGGAACACACCCAGTGACGTATTGAGCCGCTTGCGCAGCTCATAGCCGTGCATCGGGGACTCGCGGAGAAGGCCCAGGACGGCGAACTCGAGGATTCCGGCACGCCGGCTCATCGTCGCCTCCTCTCCGCCTTATGTCGCGCTGATGTATCGACTCGATACATCTAGACGATAGAACGACCTTCCGGATGCGACAAGAGGGAAGAAGGTGAACGGGATCACATCACCGATTCATTGAGGGCAAGTTGCCTGGTTTGGGATGAACTTCGGGGCTAGGCGGGTTTTGGCGGTGCGTAGTCTGTGCGCCATGCACACCACCGGGACCCATGAGACGCCGGGGGGCGTCGAGGTCCTCGGTGCAGTACGGGTGAATGCGCGACCGACCGCATCCGTACTTCGGGGGGACAGGAAACCAGCCGCCCTTTCCAGGCGCGCACGGATGCGCCTGCCCGAGGAGTAATCGTTCGATGAGCGAGCACCGTCGCAAACCGCCGCAGTCGCAGGAAGGCGGACGTGCCGCGGCCCGACGCGGTCAGTCCGGTCCGTCCTCCGGCCGCCGAGCGGCACCGCGAGGCGCCACCGGATCTCCTGCCGACTACGGGTTGGGTCACGGGGCCGGAGGCGAGGAGCAGTCGCACGGCAACCGGGCCGATGCCCGGCGCGCGTCCCAGAGAGACTCGGGCGGGCGGCGCAGAGCGGCCGAGCCCGCAGCGGGCCGTCGCGGAGCCCCGCCCGGCCCCGGACGGGGCAGAGGGCGACCGGCGCCCGACAGCAAGCGTCTGATCGACTACCCGCGCGCCGGCAAGTACGGCTGGCAGCGCTGGATGCCCTCCTGGAAGCTCGTCGCGGGCCTGTTCGTCGGCTTCGTGGGCAGTCTGGTGGCCGTGGCGGGCATCGGATACGCCATGGTGGGCATTCCGGACGTCGCCAAGACGGCCACGGCGCAGAACAACGTCTACTACTGGAAGGACGGCAGCCAGATGGTTGCCACCGGTGGTGAGACGAACCGTCAGAACATCGACCTCTCGCAGATCCCGGAGGAGATGCGCTGGGCGGTGATCTCGCAGGAGAACAAGACCTTCTACGACGACAGCGGCATCGACCCCAAGGGCATCGCCCGTGCCGTGTTCAACATGGCCCGGGGCGGCCAGACGCAGGGTGGCTCGACGATCACCCAGCAGTACGTCAAGAACGCCATGCTGAACGACCAGTCGCAGACGATCTCCCGGAAGTTCAAGGAGATCTTCGTGTCCATCAAGGTGGGCGCCGAGGTCGGCAAGGACCAGATCATGGCCGGCTACCTGAACTCCGCGTACTACGGGCGCAACGCCTACGGAATCCAGGCAGCCTCCCGCGCCTACTTCAACAAGGACGCGATCAAGCTCAACCCGGGCGAATGCGCCTTCCTGGCCGCCATGCTGAAGGGCGCCACGTACTACGACCCGGCCGGCGCGACCTCCGTCGACTCGGTCGGCGCCACGCCCGCGGCCAACACCAAGCGGGCCACGCTCCAGATGCAGGACACCCTCGACAAGATGGTCGAGTACGGCCACCTGGACGCCACGGTGCGGGCCAAGTACACCAGCCTCCCCAGGTGGCAGAACCCTCGCTCGAACACCGACCTCAAGGGCCAGATCGGCTACCTCGTCGACCTCGCCAACGGTTACCTGGTCACCAACAGCAAGAAGACCGGGATCACCCAGGACCTGCTCCAGCAGGGCGGCTACTCGATCTACACGACCTTCGACGAGGACAAGGTCAACGAGCTCGAGGCGTCGGTCAAGAAGGTCCAGAAGGCCAACATCAAGCCGAAGGAACGGCCGGAGACGGATACGCACGTCCAGTTCGGCGGAGCGTCCGTGGAACCGGACACCGGTGCCATCCGGGCCATCTACGGCGGTGAGGACGCCACCAAGCACTTCACCGACAACGCCGACCAGACCGGTGCCCAGGTCGGTTCGACGTTCAAGCCGTTCGTGCTGGCGGCGGCCATGACCTGGGGTGTGCGCGACGAGGATCTGGGGTCGTCGCAGGCGCAGGACGAGCGCACCATCGTCTCGCCCGAGAGCCTGTTCAGCGGCAAGAACAAGCTCAAGATCGAAAACTACGACGGTTCGGTCTGGAAGAACGAGAAGGGTGAGGAGTGGCTTCAGACCAATGACGGCAACGTCTCCCTCGGAAGTCCGCCCAACTACAAGATCGACCTCAGGGAGGCCATGCGCGAGTCGGTGAACTCCGCCTTCGTGCAGCTCGGCATGGACGTCGGGCTGGACAAGGTGAAGGACTCCGCCGCCAGCGCGGGTCTGAAGGAGTCCAGCCTGACCAACAGCGGCTTCCCGTCGTTCTCGATCGGCATCTCCGACCCGAGTGCGATCCGGATGGCGGGCGCGTACTCCACCTTCGCCGCCAGCGGCAAGCAGCGTGACCCGTACTCCGTGGAGAAGGTCACGAGCGAGAAGGGCCAGATCTTCACGCACGAGACCGAGACGAAGCAGGCGTTCACCGCGAAGGTCGCCGACAATGTCACGGACGTCCTGAAGACCGTGGTCGAGAAGGGCACCGGTACCAACGCCCAGCTGCCCGGCCGTGAGGTGGCCGGCAAGACCGGCACCACCGACGGCAACAAGTCGGCCTGGTTCGTGGGCTACACCCCGCAGCTGTCGACCGCGGTCAGCATGTTCCGTTACGACGACGACGAGTCGAACAAGAACCGTACGTTCCTGAAGATGTTCGGAACGGGTGGCCAGAAGAAGATCCACGGTGCCTCGTTCCCGGCGCAGATCTGGCACGACTACATGGCCGAGGCGCTGAAGGGCACGAAGTCCGAGGACTTCCCGGAGCCCCAGCCGATCGGCGAGATCGTGAACGCGGAACCGTCTCCGACTCCGACGCCTTCGGTCACCGAGACCGAGGAGGAGTCGCCGTCGCCGTCACCGTCTCCCAGTAGGACGGAGGTCGAGCCCTCGCCCTCGGCGAGCGAAACCTGCTCGAACTTCTTCGACTGCGACGACGACACGGGTGGGACGTCCAACGGGAACGGGAACGGCGGCTCTGGAGAGACCAGCCCGTCGGCGACTGCCACGGAGACGGAGAGCGACACCAGAGGAAATACCAGCAACGGCTTCTTCGGAGGCCCGGGCGGCTAGTCGCACTGTCGCCCGGCTTGGGTGTTTCACGTGAAACATGCGCATGTTTCACGTGAAACGGGGGCCGCTCCACCGAACGAGGTGGGGCGGCCCTCGGCGTTTTCCTAGGTCCGTACGGCAGGATGTGGCTCATGCCCAGTGCAGAATCGACGCCGACGCGCGTGCACGAGCCGGATCCGGTGAAGCCGACCAGCGATGACCCGGTGGCCGCGGCCGGCAGTGAGCTGATCGGTGGTCCCCTCGGCCGTCGGGCCCTGCTCGGGACGTCCTGGTGGACTCCCGTGCGGATCATCGCGCTCGTGGCGATCGGGATGTTCGCCCTAGGACTGATCCAGAAGGCGCCTTGCTACAACGGCGGCTGGTTCTTCGGCGCCACCACCCAGTACACGCACGCTTGCTACTCGGACATCCCGCACCTCTACCAGGGACGCGGTTTCGCCGACGGGCTCGTGCCGTACTTCGACAAGCTCCCCGGCGACATGGACTACCTCGAGTACCCGGTGCTGACCGGCGTGTTCATGGAGGTGGCCAACTGGCTGACACCGGGCAGCGGCAGCATCCAGGACCAGGAACAGTGGTACTGGATGGTCAACGCCGGGATGCTGATGGCGTGCGCGGCCGTCATCGCCGTCTGCGTGGCCCGGACGCACGCCCGGCGCCCCTGGGACGGCCTGCTGGTCGCCCTGGCGCCCGCGTTCGCGTTGACCGCGACCATCAACTGGGACTTGCTGGCGGTCGCTCTGACGGCCGCGGCGATGCTCATGTGGTCGCGGGGCCGGTCCCTTGCCTTCGGCGTCCTGCTGGGGCTCGCCACGGCCGCCAAGCTCTATCCCGTCTTCCTTCTCGGTCCCCTGTTCGTGCTCTGCTGGCGTGCGGGGAAGTGGCGGGACTTCGGCAAGGCCGCGGGCGGTGCGGTCGTCGCCTGGCTGGTGGTGAACCTGCCCGTCATGCTCTTCGCCTTCGACGGGTGGTCGAAGTTCTACCGGTTCAGCCAGGAGCGGGGTGTCGACTTCGGCTCCTTCTGGCTGATCATGGCGCAGAACTCCAGCGATCCACTCACCACCGACAGCGTCAACACCCTCGCCACGCTTCTCGTCGTGCTGTGCGCCGCGGGCATCGCCGTACTGGCGCTCACCGCGCCCCGCCGTCCCCGCTTCGCCCAGCTGGCCTTCCTGATCGTGGCGGCCTTCATCCTCACCAACAAGGTCTACTCGCCGCAGTACGTCCTGTGGCTGGTGCCGCTGGCGGTGCTGGCCCGGCCGAAGTGGCGGGACTTCCTGATCTGGCAGGCGTGCGAGGTCGCCTACTTCCTGGGCATCTGGATGTACCTCGCGTACACGATGAGCGGAGACGCCCACAAGGGCCTGCCGGCCGACGGCTACCACTGGGCCATCGGCGTGCACCTGCTGGGAACGCTCTACCTGTGCGGCGTGATCGTGCGCGACATCCTCATGCCGGAGCGGGACGTGGTGAGGCAGGCGGGCGACGACGACCCCTCGGGCGGAGTGCTCGACGGAGCGGAGGACGTCTTCGTGCTCGGCGCGGCGGGGCATCCGCCCCGGCACGCATCCCACTTCGACGGGCCGCAGGTGGACTGGGGCAAACAGGACACCACCGACAGTTCGCTCTGAGCGAACAGGGCGCGGACCAGGGCGTCAGAGCCCGGCAGCGGGCCAACGGGAAAGGCCGTACACGGATTCCGCGTACGGCCTTTCCCCTTGCCGCGTTTCTTCGGCGCTCGCGCCTCAGCGGTCCACGATCCGGTCGAACTGTGTGGTGGTGTGCCGCAGATGGGCCACGAGTTCGTCGCCGACGTGCGGCTCCGGCGCGTCCGAGGGCACGAACAGGATGGACACCTGCATGTGCGGCGGCTCGGCGAACCAGCGCTGCTTGCCGCCCCAGACGAACGGGGAGAGGTTCCGGTTCACCGTGGCGAGGCCCGCCCGGGCGACGCCCTTGGCGCGCGGCATGACGCCGTGCAGGGCCTTGGGGGCCTCCAGACCCACCCCGTGCGACGTACCGCCCGCCACGACCACCAGGAAGCCGTCGGAGGCCGCCTTCTGCTGCCGGTAGCCGAAGCGGTCGCCCTTGGACACCCGAGTGACGTCGAGGACGGCACCGCGGTACTCGGTGGCCTCGTGGTCCCCCAGCCACAGCCGCGTGCCGATACGGGCGCGGAAGCGGGTCTGCGGGAACTGCTGCCGCAGCCGGGCGAGTTCGTCTGCCTTGAGGTGGCTGACGAACATCGTGTGCAGCGGCAGCCGGGCCGCGCGCAGCCGGTCCATCCAGCCGATGACCTCCTCGACGGCGTCGGAGCCGTCGGTGCGGTCCAGCGGGAGGTGGATGGCGAAACCCTCGAGCCTGACGTTCTCGATGGCGGCGTGCAGCTGCGGCAGGTCCTGCTCGCTGATGCCGTGCCGCTTCATCGACGACATCACCTCGATGACCACCCGAGCGCCCACGAGTCCGTACGCGCCGTCGACCGAAGACACCGAGCGCACGACCCGGTCGGGCAGCGGGACGGGCTCCTCGCCGCGCCGGTAGGGCGTCAGCACCAGCAGGTCACCGCCGAAGAAGTCCTTGATGCGCGCGGCCTCGTACGTCGTGCCGACGGCGAGGACGTCCGAGCCCAACCGGGTGGCCTCCTCGGCCAGCCGGTCGTGTCCGAAGCCGTAGCCGTTGCCCTTGCAGACCGGGACGAGTCCCGGGAACTGCTCCTGCACGTGCTTGTGATGCGCCCGCCAGCGCGCGGTGTCGACGTAGAGGGTGAGCGCCATGGCCGGACCTGGGACCTTTCTCGTGGCTGCGGTGTGGGGAAACGCGTCAGAGGTGTCAGAGGTATCGAATCACTGAACGTGACGTCAGCGGCGCGACATGTAGATGTCGAGGGCCTTGTGGAGCAGCTTGTTCAGCGGGAAGTCCCACTCGCCGAGGTATTCCGCGGCCTGTCCGCCGGTGCCGACCTTGAACTGGATCAGGCCGAAGAGGTGGTCGGTCTCGTCCAGCGAGTCGGAGATGCCCCGCAGGTCGTAGACGGTCGCGCCGAGCGCATAGGCGTCGCGCAGCATCCGCCACTGCATCGCGTTCGAGGGCCGGAACTCACGGCCGATGTTGTCGGATGCGCCGTAGGAGTACCAGACGTGGCCGCCGACGATCAGCATCGTCGCCGCCGAGAGGTTCACGCCGTTGTGGCGGGCGAAGTACAGCCGCATGCGGTTGGGGTCCTCGGTGTTGAGGGCCGACCACATGCGCTGGAAGTACGAGAGCGGGCGCGGCCGGAAGTGGTCCCGCAGAGCCGTGATCTCGTACAGCCGCTGCCACTCCTCGAGGTCGTGGTAACCGCCTTGGACGACCTCGACGCCGGCCTTCTCGGCCTTCTTGATGTTGCGGCGCCACAGCTGGTTGAAGTTCTTGTGGACCTCTTCGAGGGAGCGGTTCGCCAGCGGCACCTGGTAGACGTAGCGCGGCTGGACGTCGCCGAAGCCGGCGCCGCCGTCCTCGCCCTGCTGCCAGCCCATGCGGCGCAGTTTGTCGGCCACCTCGAAGGCGCGCGGCTCGATGAAGTCGGCCTCGATGTCACGCAGCCGCTTCACGTCCGGGCTCTGGATGCCGGCCTTGATGGAGACGGCCTCCCAGCGGCGGATGATCACCGGCGGGCCCATCTTCACCGAGAACGCGCCCTGCTGCTTGAGGTGCGCGAGCATCGGTTCCAGCCACTCGGTCAGATTCGGCGCGTACCAGTTGATGACCGGGCCCTCGGGCAGGTAGGCCAGGTAGCGCTTGATCTTGGGCAGCTGGCGGTAGAGGACGAGGCCCGCGCCGACCAGTTCACCGGTCCGCTCGTCGAACCAGCCGAGGCTCTCCGAACGCCACTCGGCTTTCACGCCGGCCCAGGCCGGAACCTGCATGTGGCTCGCCGACGGCAGGCTCTGGATGTATTCCAGATGCTGCTCGCGGCTGATCGTCCTCAGGGTCAGGCTCATTCCGGGCGCTCCTCGGGCTGGTGTGTCCCCATGGGTACAGGGGCTCCGGCTCTCGCGCCGAAGCCTACTGCGCCTTGCGAGTGGCCTGACTGGGCGTACGGGACCTGCGCCCCGGCCTGCGTGCGGCCGGGGCGTTCCGTCCGGGTTCGTAGGTGTCCTACGCGTCTTCCGGCGCGGCCGGTGTCCGTGGTGCGGGCACCGGCGCCGGTCGGGTCACCAGACTCCGCCGAAGAGGCCGCCGTGGGCCATCCCGATGAAGAAGCCGAAGGCCGCGGCACCGAGACCCAGGATCAGACCGAAGCGCTCACGGGTGGTCTCGGAGATCCACTGTCCGTACGCGCCGGTCAGGATTCCCACCAGTCCGGCCCAGGAGCTGAGCAGATGAAGGCTGTGGAAGAACGACGTGATGAAGGCCGTCACCCCGAGCACCAGCGTCACTGCCAGCAGGATGTCCTGGATTGGATGGGCTCTGCCGTCGGTGGCGAAGAGAGATCCGGCGGTATTGGGTCGCAATGCCTGTGCCATGTGGCACCTCCTGCGGAAGGCGGCGCATCGTAGCGCCATACACACCCGACGTGTACAGACTGACGGTCATCCACGCCGGATTTCAACCGGAAGCGTGTGTGCAGGTACTCTGTACCCTCTGCACCGGTGTCTGCCCTGGCATGCCAGGGAGTCCGTCCAGCTGAGAGCGGGGAAGTCGCACGTCGACCCCCAATGTCAGTGGCGGCCGATACCGTTGCGTACGCATCACAACCCTCCTGCCACGGATCGACCGTGGCCGCTGAGTCCAAAGGAGGTGGGTTCCACATGCGTCACTACGAAGTGATGGTCATCCTCGACCCCGATCTCGAGGAGCGCGCTGTCTCCCCGCTGATCGAGAACTTCCTCTCCGTTGTCCGTGAGGGCAACGGAAAGGTGGAGAAGGTCGACACCTGGGGCCGTCGTCGTCTCTCGTACGAGATCAAGAAGAAGCCCGAGGGCATCTACTCGGTCATCGACCTTCAGGCCGAGCCTGCGGTCGTCAAGGAGCTCGACCGCCAGATGAACCTGAACGAGTCGGTCCTCCGGACCAAGGTCCTCCGTCCCGAGACCCACTGAGCTCTCCCGCTCAGCTGATCTCGGGATTCTGAGTAGCAGCACCAGCAGCCAGCAGCAAACCCGCCGAGAGGTTCCCCCATGGCAGGCGAGACCGTCATCACGGTCGTCGGCAATCTTGTCGACGACCCCGAGCTGCGCTTCACCCCCTCCGGTGCGGCGGTCGCGAAGTTCCGTGTCGCGTCCACTCCCCGCACCTTCGACCGCCAGACGAACGAGTGGAAGGACGGCGAGAGCCTGTTCCTGACCTGCTCGGTCTGGCGTCAGGCGGCGGAGAACGTCGCGGAGTCGCTCCAGCGAGGCATGCGCGTCATCGTGCAGGGCCGGCTGAAGCAGCGGTCCTACGAGGACCGTGAGGGCGTCAAGCGCACGGTCTACGAACTGGACGTCGAGGAAGTCGGCGCCAGCCTGCGCAGTGCCACGGCCAAGGTCACCAAGGCTTCCGGCCGCGGTGGCCAGGGCGGCCAGGGTGGTTACGGCGGCGGTGGCGGTGGCGGCCAGCAGGGCGGCGGCTGGGGTGGAAACTCCGGCGGCGCTCAGCAGAGCGGCAGCGCTCCCGCCGAAGACCCCTGGGCCACCGGCACTCCTGCCGGCGGCAACCAGGGCAGCGGCGGCGGTGGCGGCGGCTGGGGTGGGAACTCCGGCGGCAGCAGCAGCGGTGCCGGCGGCGGCTACTCGGACGAACCCCCCTTCTAGGCCGGTCGGGCCCGGGTCTCCGGGCGCGACCGAGTCGAGGGTGGGGTCGTATCCCAACTTCTTGATCACACAGGAGAAACACCATGGCGAAGCCGCCTGTGCGCAAGCCTAAGAAGAAGGTCTGCGCTTTCTGCAAGGACAAGGTCACGTACGTGGACTACAAGGACACGAACATGCTGCGGAAGTTCATTTCCGACCGCGGCAAGATCCGTGCCCGCCGCGTGACCGGCAACTGCACGCAGCACCAGCGTGACGTCGCCACGGCCGTCAAGAACAGCCGTGAGATGGCGCTGCTGCCGTACACCGCCCAGGCGCGATAAGGGAAGGGTGACCGACAAATGAAGATCATCCTCACCCACGAGGTCTCTGGCCTCGGTGCCGCCGGCGACGTCGTCGACGTCAAGGACGGTTACGCTCGCAACTACCTGATCCCGCGGAATTTTGCTATCCGCTGGACCAAGGGTGGCGAGAAGGACGTCGAGCAGATCCGTCGTGCTCGCAAGATCCACGAGATCCAGACCATCGAGCAGGCCAACTCTGTGAAGGCCCAGCTCGAGGGCGTGAAGGTCCGTCTGGCCGTGCGCTCCGGCGACGCCGGTCGTCTCTTCGGTTCCGTCACCCCGGCCGACATCGCTTCCGCGATCAAGGCTGCCGGTGGCCCCGAGGTCGACAAGCGTCGCATCGAGCTCGGCTCGGCGATCAAGACCCTGGGCGCCCACGAGACGTCCGTGCGTCTGCACCCCGAGGTTGCCGCCAAGGTCAACATCGAGGTCGTCGCGGCCTGATCGCTGCGTTTGGCTCGAAGAGCTGAGAAGGGGCCGCATCCCATGGGGTGCGGCCCCTTCCACTTGCTTGTTTCACGTGAAACGCCCGTCCTGCCTGGCCGGCCGTTTCATGCGGCCGACGGTTTCACGTGAAACGGTCAGCGGGTGGCGCCGGTGATGATCCAACGGCCCGAGCGGGCACGCAGCCAGAGGGTCAGCATCCTGACCGCCATCATCAGCGTCATGGCTCCCCACACCGCGGTCAGACCGCCGCCGAGAACCGGCACCAGCAGGGCCACCGGAGTGAAGACCGCCAGGGTGAGCACCATCGCCCAGGCGAGATACGGGCCATCTCCTGCACCCATCAGCACACCGTCGAGTACGAAGACGATGCCGCAGATGGGCTGGGAGAGCGCCACCACCAGAAGAGCGGGCAGCGCGGCCTCCTTCACCGCAGGGTCGCTGGTGAAGAGCGGCAGGAACAGAGGTCCGGCGATCACGACCAGCAGGCCGAGCACGGCACCCACGGCGATGCCCCACTGGACCATGCGGCGGCAGGCGTCACGGGCGCCCCGGGCGTCGTCGGCACCGAGATACCGTCCGATGATGGCCTGCCCGGCGATGGCGATGGCATCGAGGGCGAAGGCCAGCAGGCTCCACAAGCCCAGAGTGATCTGGTGCGCCGCGATGTCGTCGTCCCCGAGACGGGCGGCCACGGCAGTGGCGATCATCAGAATGGTCCGCAGCGAAAGCGTACGGACCAGCAGGGGAACCCCGGCCTGGGCGGAGGCTCTGATGCCGGCGGCGTCCGGCCGCAGAGACGCGCCATGACGCCGGGCTCCGCGGACCACCACGGCGAGGTAGACCACGGCCATGCCCCACTGGGCGATCACGGTGCCCCAGGCGGAGCCTGCGATCCCGAGGCCCGCGCCGTAGACGAGGCCGACGTTCAGCGCGGCGTTGGCAACGAAGCCCGCGATGGCGACGTAGAGCGGTGTCCTTGTGTCCTGGAGTCCACGCAGGACGCCGGTCGCGGCCAGTACGACGAGCATGGCCGGGATTCCGAGTGCCGAGATGCGCAGATAGGTGGTCGCGTAGGGAGCGGCGGTTTCGGAGGCGCCGAAGAGTTCCACCAGTGCCGGAGCGGTGGGGAGGGTGGCCGCGATCACGGCGGCGCCGAGCAGCAGTGCCAGCCAGATGCCGTCCATGCCCTGACGGATGGCTGCCGGCAGGTCACCGGCGCCCACGCGGCGCGCCACGGCGGCGGTGGTGGCGTAGGCGAGGAAGACGAAGACGCTGACGGCTGTCATGAGAAGCGCGGAGGCGATGCCGAGTCCGGCCAGTTGGGCGGTGCCCAGATGGCCGACGATCGCGCTGTCGGCCATGACGAAGAGCGGCTCGGCGACGAGCGCGCCGAAGGCCGGGACGGCCAGTGCGACGATCTCTCGATCGTGCTGCCGTCGGACAGCCTCGGGGGGCGCGGGGGCCTGTGTCATGACCACCAATCTAATCGTCCACAGGTAAGAGATCCAGTCGCGGTGTGACCCTTACCTCTCCTCGCGTCGCGTCTCCTCTCGCGCGTCGTTCGAAGAGATCTTGGTCCGACCGGGCAACTTTTTCTTCTGCACAGCCGGTGGATGAGGAAAGTGCAGGTCAGAGACGCTTCGCAAGAAAAGTCGAGGGCTTGTTCACAACGCTGTCCACCGGGTCGTGCACAGGTTTCGTGGAGTTCTCCACAGCATAGGGGCCGTCGTCCACATGGCCTGTGGATAACCAGATTGGCTGACGGTGCAGACGGGCCTACCGTGGTCCGGCACCCGCTCCGTCCGTCGGCCGAGGAAACCCTCATAAAACCGACGCGTCACAACCGGAGTTGGCGCTCTCAATTGTCAGTGCCGTGCCGTAGAAAGAAGGCATGGCGAGGTCCGCTCGGCGGACGGGAGGAGGTGGCTCGGTGAGCATTTCCGAGCCCTTGGACGACCCGTGGGCCGACAGCGGGCCCAGTGATCGTCTGCCTCCTGCCCGGCGGCGTGGCGAAGGGGGGCGCGGTCGTGACGAACAGCACGATCGCGGCCGGGACAGCGGTGAGTGGGAAGGCGGTGGCACTGCTTTCGAGCGGGTACCGCCACAGGACCTCGACGCCGAGCAGTCCGTCCTCGGCGGCATGCTGCTGTCCAAGGACGCCATCGCCGACGTCGTCGAGGTACTCAAGGGTCACGACTTCTACAAGCCCGCGCACGAGACGATCTACCAGGCGGTCCTGGACGTCTATGCCAAGGGCGAGCCGGCCGACCCCATCACGATCGCCGCCGAGCTCACCAAGCGCGGCGAGATCAACAAGGTCGGCGGCGCGTCCTATCTGCACACCCTCGTCCAGACGGTGCCGACAGCCGCCAACGCCGAGTACTACGCGGAGATCGTCCACGAACGCGCCGTGCTGCGCCGCCTGGTCGAGGCCGGAACCCGCATCACGCAGATGGGATACGCGGGCGACGACGACGTCGACGAGATCGTCAACCGCGCCCAGGCCGAGATCTACGCGGTCACCGAGCAGCGCACCAGCGAGGACTACCTCCCGCTCGGCGACATCATGGAGGGCGCCCTCGACGAGATCGAGGCGATCGGCTCGCGCAGCGGCGAGATGACGGGCGTGCCCACCGGGTTCACGGACCTCGACTCGCTCACCAACGGCCTGCACCCGGGCCAGATGATCGTCATCGCGGCACGTCCCGCCATGGGCAAGTCGACGCTCGCGCTGGACTTCGCGCGCGCGGCGTCGATCAAACACAACCTGCCCAGCGTCATCTTCTCCCTGGAAATGGGGCGCAACGAGATCGCGATGCGTCTGCTGTCCGCCGAAGCCCGCGTCGCCCTGCACCACATGCGTTCCGGCACCATGACGGACGAGGACTGGACCCGCCTGGCGCGCCGGATGCCCGAGGTGTCCTCCGCACCGCTGTACATCGACGATTCCCCGAACCTGTCGATGATGGAGATCCGGGCCAAGTGCCGCCGGCTGAAGCAGCGCAACGACATCAAGCTCGTGATCATCGACTATCTCCAGCTGATGCAGGCCGGTGGCTCCAAGCGCTCCGAAAGCCGTCAGCAGGAGGTCTCGGACATGTCCCGTAACCTCAAGCTGCTCGCCAAGGAGCTGGAGGTCCCCGTGATCGCGCTCTCGCAGCTCAACCGTGGTCCCGAACAGCGCACGGACAAGAAGCCGATGGTTTCCGACCTGCGTGAGTCCGGCTCCATCGAGCAGGACGCCGACATGGTGATCCTGCTGCACCGTGAGGACGCCTACGAGAAGGAGTCGCCGCGCGCGGGCGAGGCGGACATCATCGTGGGCAAGCACCGTAACGGCCCGACGGCCACGATCACCGTGGCCTTCCAGGGCCACTACTCGCGCTTCGTGGACATGGCACAGACCTGATCCTGTGCCCCGGGCGAAATGAGCTCGACGCCGGCCGCGCGGGCGGATGGACTGGGCCCATGACAACACCTCAGGAAGAGCTGCTTCCCGGCACCCGGCGGGCGCTGCTGCACCGGATCGCCGTGGCCCAGACCGAGGGACGGGCCCCGTCGCTGGTCGCCGCGGTCGTACGGGACGGACGGGCCGTCTGGCACGGGGCGCGGACCTCGGTCGACGGGCACGCGCCGGACGAGAACGTGCAGTACCGCATCGGCTCGATCACCAAGACCTTCACCGCCGTGCTCGTGCTGCGGTTGCGCGACGAGGGAGTGCTCGACCTCGAGGACCCGCTGGAGAAGCACCTGTCCGGGACCGGCGCGGGGGAGCCCACGGTGGCCGAACTGCTCGCCCACACCGGTGGGTTGGCGGCCGAGTCGCCCGGCCCCTGGTGGGAGCGGACCCCAGGCTCGCTGCGGCCGGAGCTCGCCGACGTCCTCGGCGACCAGGTGGCCCCGTTTCCGGCCGGCCGACGTCACCACTACTCGAACCCCGGCTACTCACTCCTCGGTGCTCTCGTGGAAGAGCTCCGCGGGGCGCCCTGGGAAGAGGTATTGCGACGGGAAGTGCTCGAACCTCTGGGTCTCGACCGTACGAGTGTCCGATCACAGGCCCCGGCCGCAGGCGGCTGGGCGGTCCATCCCTGGGCCGATGTGATGCTGCCCGAGCCCGCCGAGGACTTCGGGCGGATGGCCCCGGCGGGCCAGCTCTGGTCCACGGCCGGAGACCTCGCGCGCTTCGCCGCCTTCCTGGCGCGGGGCGACGACCGTGTCCTGAGCGCGGAGACCCTGCGCGAAATGTGGACGCCCGCGGGACCGGCGGGGCTGCCGGATGTGGCGGACGGAGCCGCCTATGGACTGGGGCTGCAGATCCAGCACCGGGACGGCCGGTTGCTCGTGGGTCACTCCGGCTCGGTGCCGGGCTTCCTGGCCACCCTCTCCATCGGTGTGACGGACGACGTGGCCGCGGTGGTGCTCGCCAACTGCACGTCAGGGCTCATGACGTCCCAGGTGGCCGCCGATCTCGTACGGATCGTCGCCGAGGCGGAGCCGCGGATTCCCGAGCCGTGGCGTCCGCTGACAGAGGTGGACCCCGCCGTCCTGGAGCTGGCGGGCCAGTGGCACTGGGGGACCAGCCCCCTCGCCCTGCGGGTGACGGCCGACGGGCTGCTCTCCCTGGGGCCGATGTCCGGCGGCGGCAGGCGCTCCCGTTTCAGGCCGAACGGGGACGGCACCTGGACCGGCCTCGAGGGCTACTACGCAGGAGAGCTCCTGCGGGCCGTACGGCGGCCGGACGGGAGCGTGGACCACCTGGACCTCGGGTCGTTCGTGTTCACGCGTCAGCCGTACGAGGAGGGGGCCGCTGTGCCCGGTGGTATCGACACGGAGGGCTGGCGCGGCATCGGCTGACCGCCCATGAGAAGGAAGCGTCCTGTTTCACGTGAAACAAGGCGCTTCTGTTCGGGCTCGGGGTCTTCGGGTCTTCTTGGGGGTCTTCAGAGCTGGAGCTTGAAGCCCACATGCGAGGCGACGAAGCCCAGGCGTTCGTAGAAGCGGTGGGCATCGGTGCGCGTGCTGTCGGAGGTGAGCTGTACCAACTGGCAGTTCTCACGGCGGGATTCCTCGACAGCCCACTCGATGAACCGCGTTCCCAGGCCACTGCCGCGCTCGTCGGCGTGCACCCGCACGCCCTCGATGACCGACCTGGTCGAGCCGCGCCGCGACAGACCCGGGATGATCGTCAGCTGGAGCGTCCCGACGACGTGTCCCTCGCGGACGGCGACGACCAGACGCTGGTTCGGGTCGGCGGTGAGTCGTTCCAGCGCGGTCAGATAGGGGCTGAGATCGTCGGGTGACTCGCGCTGTGCACCCAGCGGGTCGTCCGCGAGCATGCCGACGATCGCGGGGATGTCCTCGGCGACGGCGGCCCGTATTTCAAGATCTCCCATGCCCGCAACCCTATGTGCCCAAGGCTGCGACGGGTGCGTTCAGCGACTCCACGACCCGTACCAGCGGGGCCAGTTCCGCGTTCCTGGCGGCTTCGTCGAGTGCCTCGCGCAGAGCGGCGTCGTTGGTCGGACGGGCTTCGGCGAGCAGCTTCAGACCGGCTTCGGTGACGTTGGTGTAGATGCCACGGCGGTCGGTGGGGCACAGGTAGCGCTCGAGCAGCCCACGGTCCTCGAGCCGGGTCACCAGCCGGGTGGTCGCGCTCTGGCTGAGGACGACGGCGTCGGCCACCTGCTTCATCTGCAGATGTCCCCCGGTGCCGTCGTGCTGCCGGCTGAGCACGTCGAGCAGGGAGTACTCACGCACGCTCAGGTCGTGCCGGGTCTGTAGCGCGCGCTCGATGTGGGCTTCGATCCTCCCGTGCAGCAGGGAGAGGGCGCACCAGCCCTGGGCGAGCGCGGTGAGTGCGGGGTCCGTCGCAGTCATGGAAATTCTCCTCCGTCCCGGAGCGGCTGACACCAGGATAGAGCAACCTCGCAATATACGGCGCTTGCGTATAGCCAGCGTGTGCAACTATTGTGGACGCACGCAAAGCGCATCTGCAATCGTCTGGGAAGGTGTTACCCCCATGCCTCTCGCGCTTCTGGCCCTCGCGATCGGGGCCTTCGGAATCGGCACGACCGAGTTCGTGATCATGGGTCTGCTGCCCGAGGTCGCGGGCGACTTCGGGGTCTCCATCCCCACGGCCGGCTTCCTCGTGACCGGCTACGCGCTCGGTGTCATGTTCGGCGCCCCGCTCATGACGGTCCTCGGCACCAGGGTCTCCCGCAAGCGGATGCTGATGATGCTGATGGGCCTGTTCATCGTCGGCAACCTGCTGTCCGCCGTCGCCCCCTCGTTCACCGTGATGCTGATCGGCCGCGTGGTCGCCTCACTCGCCCACGGCGCCTTCTTCGGCATCGGCTCGGTCGTCGCCGCGGACCTGGTCGCCCCGGACAAGAAGGCCGGGGCCATCGCGATGATGTTCACCGGCCTCACCGTCGCCAACGTCGTGGGCGTTCCGCTGGGCACTCTCATCGGGCAGAGCGCCGGCTGGCGCGTCACCTTCGCCGTCGTCGCCGTGCTCGGCGTCGTGGGCCTGGCCGGCATCGCCAGGCTTGTGCCCGAGATGCCGCGGGCCGAAGGAGTACGGCTGCGGCACGAGCTGGCCGCCTTCAAGAACGCCCAGGTGCTGCTCGCCATGGCGATGACCGTCCTCGGCTTCGGCGGCGTCTTCGCGGCCATCACCTACATCGCGCCGATGATGACGCACGTGGCCGGCTTCGCCGACGGATCCGTCACCTGGCTGCTGGTCCTCTTCGGGCTCGGCATGGTCGGCGGCAACCTCGTCGGCGGCAAGTACGCCGACCGCGCGCTGATGCCGATGCTGTACGTCTCTCTGGGCGCCCTGGCGGTCGTCCTGGCGCTCTTCACGGTCACCGCCCACAACAAGGTCCTGGCGGCCGTCACGATCGTCCTGATCGGCGCCCTGGGCTTCGCCACCGTCCCGCCGCTCCAGAAGCGGGTCCTGGACCAGGCCCACGGCGCGCCGACGCTGGCGTCGGCGGTGAACATCGGCGCCTTCAACCTCGGCAACGCGCTGTCCGCCTGGCTCGGCGGCCTCGTCATCGCCGCCGGAGCGGGCTACACCGCCCCGAACCGGGTCGGCGCCGCGCTTGCCGCGGGCGCCCTCTTCCTTGCTGTCCTCTCGGCCGCGCTGGAGCGCCGCGACACGGCCTCCGGTGCTGCCGGCGCCCCCAGTGCCGTCGTCGCCGGGGGAACGCCCGCCGAGCGGCAGGCGGCCGTCCAGCGGTGAGACCCGCCGGTCGCCCGGACCGCGACCAACCTCGTCAAGCCTCAGCACCATCCCAAGGAGAAGTACCCGTCATGAGCACCACCACCGTCGCTCCCCTGACCACCCACGACGCCGAGGCCCTCGTCACGGCCGCCCGCCGTGCCGCCGAGGCCGCAGAGGTCACGGTCAGCGTCACCGTCCTGGACGCCGGCGGCCATCTGCTGGCCTTCCGGCGCGATGACCGGGCCGTGCTGATCTCCGGGGAGACGAGCACGCGCAAGGCGTACACGGCGCTTCAGCTGGACGCTCCCACCGCCGACCTCGTCGAGGCCGTGCAGCCCGGCGGCCTCTTCCACACCCTGCCCACCGCCCTGGACCGGCCGCTGCTGTTCATCGCGGGTGGGGTGCCGGTGCATCGCGACGGCCGTCTGATCGGCGCGATCGGGGTTGGGGGCGGCGCGCCGGAGCAGGACCACGGGTTCGCCATGGCCGCCGTGGAGACGCTCGCCTGACCTGTCGCGTTCACCACGAACGCCGGTTTCCGACCTTCATGGGAACCGGCGTTCGTCGTGTCTCCCGGCTTCAGCCGGCCGCCACCGTCAGCGGAGTGAACCGGCGGCGCCAATCGCCCGGCAACTCAGTGATCCCATAGGTCATCACGGCGTTGAAGGCAACGGGCTCCAGGCCCCGGGCTTTCACCCACTCCAGCAGTTCCTCGTGCCGTACGTCGATGTCGGTGCGCAGCGGCCGGTCGGTGCGGGCGGCGAGCGAGGCCAGCAGGGCCTTCGCGGTCTTCGTGTCCCTGGCGATCAGCGGGCCCACGACCTGGGTGTCCATGTTGGGCCATGCGGCCGCGTAACCGATGATCCGGCCGTCGTCCTCGGCGACCCGCAACTGGTCGGTGAACGCGGGCAGGCGAGCGATCACCTGCGTCCGATCGGCGCCGAAGACCTCCTCGTCGAGCCGGAGGATCGCCGTGAGGTCCTCGGCCGTGGCCGCACGCGTGACGACGTCCGGCGCCGTTTCGTCCGGCGTGAAACGCCCGCGCACCATTTCCGCCCGGCCCGTGGTCTTGAAGCCCAGCTCCTCGTAGAGGGGACGGCCGTGCGGTGTGGCGTGCAGGGTCAGCGGGGTGGTGCCCATCAGGGAGACGACGTGCCGCATCAGCCGCCGGCCGATGCCCTGCCGGGCGTGCCGCTCGGCGACCAGCACCATGCCGATGGCGCCGAGGGTGGGCCGGCCGTGCGGCCCGTACTCGGTGACGACGCAGGCACTGACGAGTCCGCCGTCGGGTGCGTCGATGCCGTAACCCGTTCCGGCCGAGAGGAGCAGGCCCCACTTGTGCTCCTCGCGCGGCCACCCCCGGTCCTCGGACAGGTCGGCGCAGGCGGTGAGATCGCGGGGCGTCAGACGACGGATGGGCAGAGCGGTGAGGGAAGGAGTCGGCACGCAGGTCAGGCTGTCCGACCCGTACCGCCGACGTCCACCTGTTTCCCCAGGGACGTACGTGCTTTTGGCCATGTCATGGCCCATCGTTCACGGCCCACTTCCCACCGCCCCATGCGACGGCAGCGCGGGAGTGTTTCACGTGAAACAGAGACCAACGGCAGCCCGGGAAAAGCAGCGTCAGGGAGGTGTCAGGCCTGCCCGATAGCCTCGGGCCATGGCGAGACTTCACCTTTTCGACCTGGACGGCACGCTGCTGCATGGGACGTCCGCTCTGTTGGAGATCTCACGTCAACTCGGTCTGGAGGCCGAGACGGTGGTGCTGGAGCAGTCGATCTCGGCGGGGCTGATCGGGCCGCCGGAGTACGCGACGCAGGCGTATGACCTCTGGGCGCATCTCACTGAGGAGCATGTGACGGCGGCGTTCGAGGGGGCGCCGTGGCTGGCACGTATCCGCGATGTCTGGGCGGAGATAAGGAGCAGAGGGGAGTACTGCGCGGTCGTGTCGCTCTCGCCCTCCTTCTTCGTGGAAAGACTCACTGGCTGGGGCGCCCACGCGGCTTATGGATCCCGTTTCCCGGCGGTCCCTTTCACCGAACCCATGGACCCGGCAGGAGCGCTGAGCGCGGCGGCGAAGGTGCTGATCGCCGACCGGCTCTGCGCGGAGTTCGGAGTGACGCGGGACGACTGTGTCGCTTACGGCGATTCGCTCTCCGACAAGGATCTGTTCGGGGTCGTACCGGTCTCCGTGGCGGTCAACCCGGACCGCCGTCTGGCGGGCCTCGCGACCCACTCCTACGTGGGGAAGGATCTGTGGGATGCCTATGAATTGGTGTGCCACGACCGCTGATTGACGCGTACGTGCGGTTCGCGTGCCCGAGCGAGTTCCGGGGGCGGAAGGGGGCCACTTGTGCCGCGGACGGCGGCCGGTATGGTCGACTCCGGTTCGCTTTCGGAACGAAGTGCGCGCGACACGGTGCACACATTCCGCGCGAACCGAGAACAGGGCAACGCAGCCTAACGGGACGGAGAGATCGAAGACCCGCATTTCCGGTGATGTGACCGGGGCGCCCGGACCGGATGGGATGCTGCGGTGAGAGTGCCGCCCCATCTCGCACACCCGCCTCACCTGTGGGTGCGGAGGGGAAATACGGATGGACCGTGGCGGTCCTGGTCGTGGAACCGAACGGAAAGACAAGCCGTCTGCGGGGGAAACAGGCACCTTCCGATCCAGGAAGTGCGCAGACCGACCGAAAGATGTTCGAGGCGAGGCACACCATGGACGCTCCGACCAGCAGGTCGGCTGACAACGGCACGTCCGGCAGCGGGGACGGATGGTTCACACCGCACAAGCAGCCGGAGCCGGCTCCGCGAGGCGAGCCGGGGGCTTCTGAGGGACGTCGCCTGGCCGCCCTCCGCCCGGTGGGCCGCAATACGGTCGACTCGCACGGTGACGCGCCCCAGGGCGGCACGGACGCCGAGCCCCGGACGGACCCGGACCTGTCGACCCCCGACGCCATGGCCTCCCCCGCGAGCGCACAGCCCCAGCCGCCGCCCTGGCAGGGATCCCCCATTCAGATCCGGCACCCCGCCGAGGCGCCACCCTCCGCGCGACCTCGGCCACCGGCCCCGCCCGAAGCGTCGGCCCTGGGCGAGACACCTGACGCCTCGCAAGGCCGCGCGGGGCCTCGTACACCTGCCCAGCAGCAGACGTCCATGCAGCCGCAGCCGCAGCCGCAGCCGCAGCCGCAGCATCCGCAGCCGTCGGGGTCCGCGACAGCGCCCATGTCCGCGCAGCGGGCCGTGCCGGCCGAGCCCCGTTCGGCCGTGCAGCAGTACACCGCCTCGCCCGTCGATTCCCTGGTGCCCGTTCAGCGGTCGGCGCCCGTCGGCAACGTGTCTCCGGACGCCGTTCTCATCCGGCGGACGATGGCCGAAGTGGCCCCGGTGGCCGACAAGGTCACGTCGTACTTCTACGCGCTGCTGTTCGTCCGCCATCCAGACCTGCGCTCGCTGTTCCCGCCCGCGATGGACGCCCAACGGGACCGGCTCCTCAAGGCACTGCTCACCGCCGCCGAGCACATGGACAACAGAGCGGTCCTCGTCGAATACCTCCAGAACCTGGGCCGTGGTCACCGCAAGTACGGCACCAGGGCCGAGCACTATCCGGCCGTCGGCGAGTGCCTCATCGGCGCGCTGAGCAAGTACGCGGGCGCCGTGTGGAACGCCGAGACGGAGGCGGCCTGGGTCCGGACCTACACCACGATCTCCCAGGTCATGATCGACGCGGCGGCCGTGGACGAACTGCGCGCTCCGCCCTGGTGGTACGCGGAGGTCGTCACGCACGACCTCAGAACGCCGGATGTGGCGATCCTCACCGTCCGCCCCAGCCAGCCCTACCCCTTCCGCGCCGGGCAGTACACGAGCCTGGAGACGCCTTGGTGGCCGCGGATCTGGCGGCACTACTCCTTCGCCTCGGCGCCACGCTCCGACGGTCTGCTGGCCTTCCATGTGAAGGCCGTCCCCGCGGGCTGGGTCTCCAGCGCTCTGGTGCACCGCGCCCGGCCAGGCGACGTCGTCCGGCTCGGTCCGCCGGCCGGTTCCATGACCGTCGACCACACCAGGGACAGCGGACTGCTCTGCCTGGGCGGCGGCACCGGCATAGCCCCCATCAAGGCGCTGGTCGAGGATGTCGCCGAGCACGGCACCCGGCGCCCGGTCGAGGTCTTCTACGGCGCGCGCAGCGACCACGACCTGTACGACATCGACACGATGCTCCGGCTCCAGCAGTCGCACCCCTGGCTGGAGGTCCGCCCGGTGGTCGACCGGCATGGTCTGCTCCAGTTGCCCGACGCGATACGCGCCTTCGGGCCCTGGGCCGAGTACGACGCCTATGTCTCCGGTCCGCCCGGCATGATCCGCAGCGGAGTGGACGCCCTGCGTGGCGTCGGCATCCCCGAGGAGCGCATACGCCACGACTCGGTCGAGGAACTCGTCGCAGCCGGAAGCTGACCCGGCGCTCCGCAGGACGCCCCGGGCCGGGCTCAGGACCTCAGCCGAGGTCGGGTGCGTGCATGGCGCGGACGCCCTCGATATTGCCGTCGAGATAGTGCCGCAGCGACAGCGGTACGAGGTGGACGGAGGCGATCCCGACCCGGGTGAACGGCACGCGGACGATCTCGTACTCGCCGGCGGGTTCCTCGATCTCGGGGCCGTGCCGCAGGGACGGGTCCATGGACTCCAGACGGCAGACGAAGAAGTGCTGCACCTTCACTCCGGTCGCGCCCCCGTCGTCACCGATGTGTTCGACGGTGTCGACGAAGCAGGGCACCACGTCGGTGATCTTGGCGCCGAGTTCCTCGTGCACCTCGCGGTGCAAGGCGTCCACCACCGTCGCGTCGTCCGGTTCGACCCCGCCACCGGGCGTGACCCAGTAGGGATCCACACCGGGCTTGGTGCGCTTGATCAGGATCAGATGGTCGCCGTCCAGCAGAACGGCTCGTGCGGTGCGCTTGACCACGGGTCGGACGGTCATGGGAGAAATGTGGCCCCGCTGGTTCCACGTGAAACATCGTGAGACATCACCGGGTGAACTCATTCCTCGCCACCGCGCGGAAACCGGGTCAGTACCACGCGGCGGCCGCGCCCAGCAGCCACTCGTGGGCCCGCGCGATATGCGGCGTCGCCAGCGTTCCTGTTCGTGCCACGAGAACGTAGGTGCGGAGCGGCGGCACCACCGGCTCGTGCAGCGCGACGATGTCACCGCGCTCCAGAGCGGCCGTGCACAGATAGCGGGGCAGGACCGCCAGACCGGCGCCCGAGACAGCGCACGCGAGGACCGCGCGCAGGTCGGGCACGATGACGGTGCCCGAGGCGGCGGGGCGTGAGTCGAAGACGGAGGCCCAGTAGCGGGAGACCAGGGGCAGGGACTCGTGGACCTCGATGACCGGGAGGTTCTCCAGCGCGGACGCGCCCTTGCGGCACAGCTTCCCGGCATCGATCCGCTCGTCCCACTGCGGGGCGGCGACCAGGACGTGTTCCTCGTCGCACAGCGGAGTGGCAGTGAGCAGTGTCCCGCGCGGTCGAGCCGTGCTGATGGCCAGGTCGTGATGACCGGCAGCCAGGCCCTCCAGGACCTCTTCGGCGTTTCCGAAGGAGGCACGCAGGGCGTACCCCTGGCCGTCGTCGCCGGACAGCTCGGTAAGCGAGGGAAGGGCCCGCTCGGCGGTGAATTCGGGGGGACCGGCGAGGTGCAGCGTCCGCACGGCGGACTCGTCGTCGGGGCCGGTCCCGGCGATCTCCACCAGGGCGTCGAGATGGGGGGCGGCCTTGTGGGCGAGCTCGTCGCCGATGCTCGTCGGCGTCACGCCGCGGGCCTGCCGCAGGAACAGGGGGCGGCCCAGCTGCCGCTCCAGGGTGCGGATCTGGGAGGTGACGGCCGGCTGTGACAGTCCCAGCAGAGCGGCGGCGCGTGTGAAGGAACCGGCCCGGTGCACGGTCACGAAGGTGCGCAGCAAGGCCAGATCCACGGAGCGTCCTCCCTTTTCCCCGCCTTCCTCCAGTTCCGAGGCGGGGCCCAACTATAAATATGTCGATAGGTATCAGTCGCTACTGTGATTGGACACTGACACAGAGTCAACTAGCCTTGTGGGCGCGGTTCTTCGCGCGCAGAACCGAGGACGGTCCGAGCCACGAGGGGGGAGGCTCGGACCGTCCGTCGTCCATGGCGGGACCCTGGGGGGGCGTCCGTATGGCGGTCACCGCGCCGACTCCTCCAGCGCACGCAGCACGTCCGCCACCAGGTCCTCGGGATCCTCGGCGCCGACGGACAGCCGGATGAAGCCCTCCGGCACCGCGTCCCCACCCCAGCGCCCGCGCCGCTCCGCTGTGGACCGCACTCCACCGAAGCTCGTCGCGTCGTCCACGAGCCGCAGGGCGTCGAGGAAACTCTCGGCACGCGCGCGCGTGGACAGCGTGAAGGAGATCACGCACCCGTAGCGACGCATCTGCTGCGAGGCGACCTTGTGAGAGGGGTCGTCCGGCAGCCCCGGGTACCGCAGCCCGCTCACCTCGGGCCTCCCCCGCAGTGCCTCGGCCACGGCCATGGCGGTGGTGTTCTGCCGCTCGACGCGCAACTGGAGGGTGGCGATCGACCGGTGCGCGAGCCAGGCCTCCATGGGCCCGGGGATCGCCCCGACGATCTTGCGCCAGCGGCGTACGGCTGTCATCGGCGCACCGGCCCGCCCGGTGACGTAGCCGAGGAGGACGTCGCCGTGGCCCGTGAGCTGCTTGGTGCCGCTGGCCACCGAGAAGTCGGCGCCGAGTTCCAGCGGGCGCTGCCCGAGCGGGGTGGCGAGCGTGTTGTCCACGGCCACCAGAGCGCCACGCGCGTGTGCCGCCTCGACGAGCCGCCGGATGTCGCACACGTCGAGCCCGGGGTTCGAGGGGGACTCGATCCACAGCAGCTTCGCACCGTCCAGGACGTCCAGCTGGGCGTCGCCGCCGGTCGGCGCGGTGCGGACCTCGATGCCGTACGCCTCCAACTGCGCGCGCACCAGGGGCAGCACCTGGTAGCCGTCGTCGGGCAGCACGACGGTGTCCCCGGCCCGCAACTGGGAGAACAGCACCGACGAGATCGCGGCCATGCCGGAGGCGAAGACGAGCGTCTCGACGTCATCCTGGCCCGGCGCCTCGAGCTCGCCGATGGCGTGTTCCAGGTGGGTCCAGGTCGGGTTCTCGTCACGGCCGTAGGTGTACGGGCCCGTGGGCTCGCCCGGCAGGTGGAAGTGCGCTGCGAACACCGGCCCGGGAAGGGTCGGCTCGTACTTCACCGGCTCGGGCAGCCCCGCCCGCACCGCGCGTGTGCCCTCGCCGGGGCCTCCGGAAAGCTCTCCGTCGGTAGCGGATCCGCTCATGCCACTTGTCCTTCCACGTCGTCTCGTACGGCGGCGAGCAGACCGGCGCTCGCCCTCTCCACCATCTCAAGGCACTCCTCGAAGCCGCTCGGGCGCCCGTAGTAGGGGTCGGGGACGTCGAGGTCGTCGGCTGCCGCGGGATCGTAGGACCGCAGCAGCCGTATCTTCGCCGCGTCCTCCTTCGTGGGTGCGAGGAGGCGCAGGGCCTGGAGATGGCCGGAGTCGAGGGCTATGACGAGGTCGAGGCGGGCGAACCAGGACGGCTCGAAGCGCCGGGCCGTGTGGTCGAGGGCGTACCCGTGCCCCTCCAGGACGGAGAGGGCCCGCGGATCGGCGTTCTCGCCCTCGTGCCAGTCGCCCGTGCCGGCGCTCTCGGCCTCGATCAGTTCCTCGAGGCCGGCGTCGTCCACGCGCGCGCGGAAGACCGACTCGGCCATCGGCGAGCGGCAGATGTTGCCGGTGCAGACGAAACAGACGTGGTAAGTCATCGCGGACTCAGTCTCCGTCGGGCATCACGACGTTGAGGGCCCAGGAGACGACGGAAATGATCAGGCCGCCCAGGACCGCGGTCCAGAAGCCCTCCACGTGGAAGCTCAGGTCGACCTTGTCGGCCAGCCACGAGGTCAGCAGCAGCATCAGGGCGTTGACCACCAGGGTGATCAGGCCGAGCGTGAGGATGAACAGGGGAAAGGTCAGCACCTTCACGACCGGCTTGACCAGGAAGTTCACCAGGCCGAAAAGCAGTGCGACGACTATGAGGGTGCCGATCTTCTTGCCCGTGCTGTCACCGGTCAGAGTGATCTTGTCGAGCAGCCAGACGGCGACCGCCAGGGCGCCTGCGTTGGCGATCGTCTTGACTACGAAATTCTTCATGTGTCTGATCGTGGCAGAGAGATCGCGAACGAGCACCGGACGAGGGCGGACAAGGTCGATGAAGGCATTCCGGTTGGATGAACTGGAGGCGGAGCGAGCCGCCAACGACGGCGCCTACCTACAGTTTCTGCGTGAACGGAACATGTCGGTCGGGCTGTACGCGCTCGATGCCGGCTCGCACGATCCGCAGAATCCGCACAACCAGGACGAGGTGTACTTCGTCGTGAGCGGGCGAGCCTCGATCACCGTCGGCCTGGAGACCACGCAGGTGGCGCGAGGCAGTGTGGTGTACGTCCCGGCCGGGGTCGCCCACAAGTTCCATCACATCAGCGAGGACCTGCGGGTCCTGGTCGTGTTCTCGCCGGCCGAGGGCTGAGCCTGTCCGTCTGCCGGCTGACCAGCGGTCTCGGGGTTCCCTAGGGGTTCGGTCAGGGGAGGACAAGGGGTGCGAGGCCCCCGTCGGCACCCACTTCGGACCTAGCATCGGCGGCAGGACATCGAAACGCTCCGGCCCGACAGGGGTGCCGGACATCGACCGAAGAAGATGAGGACAAGGGCGATGCGAGAGATCTTCGCGGGAATGCCGTGGTGGGTGAAGTGGGTCGCGGTGCCGGTCATCGCCCTGGTCGTGTTCGGTGGTCTGATAGCCAGCGTCGTCGGGTTCGTGATCGGCCTGCTCTTCAAGCTGCTGGTCTTCGTGGCGCTGGTCGGCGGACTGATCTACGTCGTAAGGAAGTTCACTTCGGGTTCCTCGTCGCGCAGCGACTGGTGATGGTGGGGGCCGGGGAGCGGTAACAGGAATCGGCTGTTCCCTCGGCCGGGGGAAGTTTCCCTGACAGCCCGTCTGTACGCGGTGGCAGACGGTTAAAGTCCGGAACTCGTCGCGGGTCGAACTCCCGCGAGTGGCGCACACCCCCTCCCGTGTCCCCGCACGGGCCTCCCCCTCGCGCTTCGGAAGTGACCCTTGGTCATGGTTGACACCGCATCGGCAGAGCCGTTCGCACCCCCCGCGCGGCCGCGTTCCGCCGCGCCCCCACTGCAACGCCCACCGAACACGACCACCCCCGAGCACCCGCATACCGCCGTCACCCTGATCGGCTCCGTCCAGCGCGCCATGCGGCTGCTGGAATCCGTCGCGGAGCACGAGTACGGGGCTCCGGCCAAACAACTCGCCCGCGAGACCGGACTCGCGCTGCCCACGGCCTACCACCTGCTGCGCACCCTCGTGCACGAGGGCTACCTGCGACGGGACAAGGGACTGTTCTTCCTCGGTGAGGCGGCTGAGCGGCTCGGCAGGAGCGGGGCGGCGCAGAAACGTCGCAGCACGGTCGCCGACACCCTCGCCCAGTGGCGCGATTCGATCGGTGTTCCCGTGTACTACGCCAGGTACCGCGACGGTGAGATCGAGATCATGTGCGTTTCCGACACCCCGGGCAATCCGGCGGTCGAGGAGTGGGCGGACTTCGGTGAGACCGGCCATGCGCACGCCATCGGCCAGTGCCTGCTCTCCCAGCTTGACGAGGACGCCCGCCGCGACCACCTGGACCGCTACCCCGCTCAGTCGATCACCCCGTACACCGTGCGCGACAACCACACTCTGCTGCGGCGCCTGGAGCGGATGCGGCGGATGGAGCCGGTCGTCGAACGACAGGAGTACGCGCTGGGCACGGTGTGCGCCGCCATTCCGATCACCGTGGGCACCACGGCGGCCACGATGGCGATCTCTCTGCCCGCCCGTCACGCCGACCGGTTGTTGCCGGCGGCGCGGCAACTTCAGAGCGAGGTCGGACGGCTGCTGGGATCGCTGGCGATCTCTATCAGTATCTGAAAACTCACTCCTTGTGATCTGTTGTGTACTTTCAGCAAGATGCGTGCAGTGTCAGAAGGTCCATTCCCGGCCAGGCGGCGGCAAATGACGAGGTAAGGCGATGCGCGAGTCCGTACAGGCAGTACAGGCAGAGGTCATGATGAGCTTCCTCGTCTCCGAGGAGCTCTCGTTCCGCATTCCGGTGGAGCTGGGTTACGAGTCATGCGATCCGTATGCCGTGCGACTCACCTTCCATCTGCCCGGTGATGCCCCGGTGACCTGGGCCTTCGGGCGCGAGCTGCTCATCGACGGGGTGGGCAGGCCGTGCGGCGAGGGGGACGTCCGTGTCTCGCCGGTGGATCCCGATGTGCTGGGGGAGGTCCTGATCCGGCTTCAGGTCGGCGGCGACCAGGCGCTGTTCCGGTCGTCGGCGGCCCCGCTCGTGGCGTTCCTCGATCGCACCGACAAGCTGGTTCCGTTGGGCCAGGAGGGTGCTCTAGCCGATTTCGACGCGCATTTGGACGAGGCGCTGGACCGGATCCTGGCGGAGGAGCAGAGCGCCGGCTGACGTGAGGGTGAAGCGAGTGGTGGCGGAACGCTTCGCCACGTTCGGTGTTGTGCAGGAACGCTTCTTCAGCTGGTGGCGCAGGCGCTGGACGACCTACTGGGAAGAGTGAGGCGTGCGCCCGAGCGGGTCGGTGTTGTCGGCACTCGGGCGCCCTCCCGCCTCAGCGCTTGCGCCGCCTGCCCCGGCCTCCCCGGGCCTGGGTGCTGCCCGCGGCCGTCGCCACCGCCGGAACCGCAGGAGTCGCTTCCGGAGCCGTCACGGGCGCCTTTCCAGGGCCTGGCCGGTCGGCGGAGACCACCAGGGCCGCCAGGACCGTCGTGACGGGCACGGAGGCGACCAGGCCGATCGAACCCACCAGCGTGCGCACGATCTCCTCGGCGACCAGTTCGCTGTTGGCGACGGAGCCCACGCTGCTCTGCGCGATCGAGAAGAGCAGCAACAGCGGCAGCGCGGCACCGGCGTAGGCGAGGACGAGCGTGTTGACCACGGACGCGATGTGGTCGCGGCCGATGCGGATGCCGGCCCGGTACAGGCCGCGCCAGCCCATCGCGGGGTTGGCCTCGTGCAGTTCCCAGACCGCAGAGGTCTGAGTGACCGTCACATCGTCGAGGACGCCGAGCGAGCCGATGATGATCCCGGCCAGCAGCAGACCGCTCATGTCGATCGACGGGTACAGACCATGGATCAGACCGGTGTTGTCGTCCGTGTTGCCGGTCAGCGCGGCCCAGTCGATGAACACCGAGCCCAGGATGCCGATCAGCAGCAGGGAGATCAGCGTGCCGAGCACCGCGACGGAGGTGCGGGCCGATAGCCCGTGACAGAGATACAGCGCGATCAGCATGATGGCGCTCGATCCCACCACCGCCACGACCAGCGGGTTCGACCCCTGGAGGATCGCGGGCAGGACGAAGAAGTTCAGCACCATGAAACTGATGGCCAGCGCGACCAGCGCCATGACGCCCCGCAGCCGCCCGACGACCACGACGGCGACCGCGAAGATGATGGCCAGGACCGCCATGGGGATGCGGCGGTTCACGTCGGTGACCGAGTACTGCAGGTCCTTCGGCGCGGAGGGCTCGTAGGCGACCACGACCTTCTCGCCCTGCTCCAACTGCCGTGACTGGTCCGGCTGGACGATCTCGGTGAACGTACGGCCCTTGTCGTCGCCGGTGTCCACCCGGATCGTGGCCCGCTTGCAGGCGCCGCTCGCCTGCTGCTGCGCGGTGGAGCCCTCGGCCGTGGAGGTGTCGCCGGTAGGGGTGTCGCCCGAGGCGTTCACCGACGCGCAGCTCACGCTCACGACCTCGGTGACCGTGGCCTGTTGGGTCTGCCGGTCGAAGCCGACCCCGGTGCGTTCGTGCGCCGGGGCTCCACCGGGCCACAGCACCACGAGCCCTACCAGCACCGCGACCCCGAACGGGATGATGATGGCCGCGATGACCTTGCGCAGGTGTTGGGAGACGGGGGCGGCCGGGCCGTGACTGTGGCTGTGCGAATGCCCGTGCCCGCCGTCGGAACCGGAACCGTGCCCGCCGTCGGAACCGGAACCGGAGCCGTGCCCATCTCCCGGGAGATGGCCCGGGAGATGGCCGTGCCCGCCGTCGTGGCCCGTGATGGGACCGTTCCCGGGGCCGCCACCATGACCACTGTCGTGGCTCTGCCCATGACCGTGTTCGCGGTCGAAGCCGTATCTGTCACCAGCACCAGCACCATGGTCAGGACCAGAACCATGGTCAGGACCAGGACCAGGACCAGGACCAGGACCAGGACCAGGACCAGGACCAGGACCAGGGCCATGCTCAGGACCAGGACCAGGACCAGGACGAGGGCCCGGGCCAGGACGAGGACCGGAACCATGGCCGGGGCCGTACCCCTGACCGGGCGCGGGTCCGGCCCCGTACTCGTGGCTGTTTCCGTATCCCTGGTCGTTCCCGAACTCCCGGTCGCTCTCGGACCCTTGCCCGTTCCCGTATCCCTGCCCGCTCTGGTATCCCCGGCCGGGCCCGGGCCCGGGCCCATGACCGTTTCCGTAACCGCGGCCGTTTCCCGGCCTCGGCAGGGCCCCTGCCCCTGCCCCTGCCCCTGCCCCTGGCTCTACCCCTGGCTCTGGCCTTGGCCCGGGGCCTCCACCGGAGCCGGATCCTTGACCGCCGGGAGTCCCGACGCGCCTCAGCCCGCCGAGCCCGCCGGCGTATCCCGGACCGCGGCCGGGGCTACGCGGCTGATCGTGACCATCACTGAAGTCGCGGTCGCCTCCGGGGCCGCCGCCAGAACCGCTGCCGCCGCCAGAACCGCTGCCGCTGCCAGCACCGCTGCCGGAGCCATCGCCGGGGCCGCTGCCGGAGCCATCGCCGGGGCCGCTGCCGGCGCCCGGTCGGCGGGGCGGCTCGGGCGGCGGATACGGGGGCTGGTGTGTCGTGGTCACCGACCGATCATCGCAAGAACGACACGGGCCCTCTGTTCACCGCGCCAGAATTGACGCTAGCGTGGAGACAACCTTTGCACACGCGGGAGCTCGGAGCACCGGGCTGAGAGGGCGCTGACCTCCGTCTTCGCGATGTTTCACGTGGAACGTCTCTCGAATCGAGTGATGTTTCACATGAAACGTCGGCAGGCGGTAGCCGCTGCGTCGACCGCCGAACCTGTTACCGGGTAATGCCGGCGTAGGGAGTAGGTCTCATGACCAACAAGGACGCACGCACGCCTGCCTTCACGCATAACGCGACCGGCGAAAGCACGGTCGACGTCAACGACTCGGAGGCCGGGAAGTCCATCGGCTGGCACAAGGGGTACGTCGAGGGCGCCCGCCCCGATCTCCGGGTGCCAGTTCGTCAGGTGCACCTCACCAACGGGCAGTCGGTCACCCTGTACGACACCTCCGGCCCGTACACCGATCCGCTCGTAGAGACCGACGTCCGCAGGGGTCTGTCGCCGTTGCGCGAGAACTGGATCATCGCCCGGGGCGACACGGAGGAGTACGCGGGCCGTCCGGTCCGCCCCGAGGACGACGGCGTCAAGCACACCTCACCGCGCGGCGGTCTGCGCAACCTCGACGCGGTCTTCCCCGGCCGGCCGCGCCTGCCGCGCCGCGGCCGGGACGGCGAGGCGGTCACCCAGCTCGCGTATGCGCGCCGGGGGGAGATCACACCCGAGATGGAGTTCGCGGCCATCCGGGAGAAGGTTTCTCCCGAGGTGGTGCGTGAGGAGATCGCGGCGGGCCGCGCCGTGCTGCCGGCCAATGTCAACCACCCGGAGATCGAGCCGATGATCATCGGCAAGCGGTTCCTGGTGAAGGTCAACGCCAACATCGGCAACTCGGCGGTGACGTCCTCCATCGAGGAGGAGGTCGAGAAGATGACCTGGGCGACCCGTTGGGGCGCCGACACGGTCATGGACCTTTCGACCGGCCGTAACATCCACACCACCCGCGAGTGGGTTCTGCGCAACTCCCCCGTCCCCATCGGCACGGTGCCGCTGTACCAGGCGTTGGAGAAGGTCGACGGCCGCGCCGAGGAACTGACCTGGGAGATCTACAAGGACACCGTCATCGAGCAGGCCGAGCAGGGCGTGGACTACATGACGGTCCACGCCGGCGTCCGCCTCGCGTACGTCCCGCTCACTGCCAACCGCAAGACCGGCATCGTGTCGCGCGGCGGCTCGATCATGGCGGCCTGGTGCCTCGCGCACCACAAGGAGTCGTTCCTCTACGAGAACTTCGAGGAACTCTGCGAGGTCCTCGCCGCCTACGACGTCACGTACTCGCTGGGAGACGGTCTGCGGCCGGGTTCCATCGCGGACGCCAACGACGCGGCGCAGTTCGCGGAGTTGAGGACACTCGGGGAACTCAACCGGATCGCGAAGCGTTTCCATGTTCAGACGATGATCGAAGGCCCGGGCCATGTCCCGATGCACAAGATCAAAGAGAACATCGACCTTCAGCAGGAGATCTGCGATGAAGCTCCGTTCTATACGCTCGGCCCGCTGACGACGGACGTCGCGCCGGCGTACGACCACATCACCTCCGGTATCGGTGCCGCGATGATCGCCTGGTGGGGCACGGCCATGCTCTGCTATGTCACGCCCAAGGAACATCTGGGCCTGCCCAACCGGGACGACGTCAAGACGGGCGTCATCACCTACAAGATCGCCGCCCACGCGGCCGACCTCGCCAAGGGGCACCCCGGCGCGCAGGAATGGGACGACGCGCTGTCCGACGCCCGCTTCGAGTTCCGCTGGGAGGACCAGTTCAACCTCGCCCTCGATCCGGACACCGCACGGGAGTTCCACGACGAGACACTCCCCGCGGAGCCGGCGAAGACGGCGCACTTCTGCTCGATGTGCGGGCCGAAGTTCTGCTCGATGAAGATCAGTCAGAGCATCAACGAGCGCTTCGGCGCCGGGGCGGCAGACGGGGCTTCGGCGGAGGAGATCGCCGAGGGCATGTTGGAGAAGTCGAAGGAGTTCGCGGCCGGCGGGAACCGCGTGTACCTGCCGCTGGCCGACTGACGTCCCTGGATCGGCGCTGTCCCCCGAGATCCGACGCCGGGGGACAGCGCCATGAGCGGTCGTCACCGACGGAGACGACTTTGTGGCATCCGTAGTGCAGCCGGGAATGGATGCCGAGGTGGATGCGGCCTGCTGGCTCGACGACGACCGACAGGAGGAGACCATCGCGTTCGTTCGGTTGCCTCAGGGCGTCGGCTCGGCAGACTGGGCTTCATGACAGCGCGATCCCTGAGCAAGGGTGCCAATCTTCCGGTCGACGTGCCGGACGTACGGGTCGAACTCAGCTGGGCCGAGGGGGCCGGTGGGCCGGACATCGATGCCTCGGCGCTGCTGCTGGCGGAGGACGGACGGGTACGTGACGACGGGGACTTCGTCTTCTACAACCAGCCGCTGCACACGTCCGGCGCCGTGCGGCACGTCGGCAAACGGAGCGAATCCGGTGTCATGACCGACACCGTCCAGGTGGACCTCCGCTCGCTGGAGGGCGCCATCACGCGGGTGGTGCTGTGCGCGTCGGCCGACGGCGGCACCTTCGGCCAGGTGACCGGCCTGACGTTGAGACTGCTCGGCGGGGACGGGCGCTCCGAGGTGGCCCGCTTCGAGATGCAGGCGGACACGGAGACGGCGTTCATCGCCGGTGAGCTGTATCTGCGCGAGGGGCGCTGGAAGTTCCGGGCGGTCGGCCAGGGGTACGCCTCCGGGCTGGCGGGGGTGGCCACGGACTTCGGGATCACGGTCGACGACGAGCCTGAGCAGGCGGTCGCTCCGCCGAACCGCCCACCGAATCGCCCGCCGGTCGCTCCGCCGAACCGCCCACCGAATCGCCCGCCGGTCGCTCCGCCGAACCGCCCACCGAATCGCCCGCCGGTCGCTCCGCCGAACCGCCCGCCGGTCACCCCACCTGCGGTTACCCCCCGGGCCACCACCCCACCTGCCCTCACCTCGCCCGCGCTCACCCCACCGACCAGCACCCCGCCGACCACCACCTCACCGTCCGGTCCCCGTCTGACCAAGGGGGAGGAACTGCTTCCCGTCGACATGCGTAAGCGGCTGTCGCTGCGCAAGGAGCAGGTGGCCGTCAGTCTGAGCAAGCGGGGGGCGGTGGGGATCAGCGCGCGGATCGTGCTCGTCCTCGATGCCTCCGGGTCCATGGCGTTCCTGTACTCACGGGGTGTGGTGGCGGACGTTGTGGAGCGGATGGCGGCGGTGGCGGCGCAGCTCGACGACGACGGCGAGATGCAGGCTTGGACCTTCGCCAGCGATGCCGCCCGCCTTCCCGACCTGCGGTTGGGCGAGCTACCCGAGTGGCTGCGGCTGCATGTGCGGGTGGGTGAGATCAGTCTGTTCCGGCGCGGGAAGAAGCCTCGCAAGGGGATGGAACCGGGGCAGGTCGACATGCGCTCGGTCGGCATCCAGAACGAGGAACAGAAGGCGGTTGCCCAGGTCAGGTCGTATGTCCGGGAGAATCCGGCAGCCGCCCCGACCTTGGTGCTGTTCTTCTCCGACGGAGGGGTCTACCGCGACGCGGCGATCGAGCGGGAGCTGCGGGCGGCGGTCGAGGAGCCGATCTTCTGGCAGTTCGTGGGGCTCGGCCGGTCCAACTACGGGGTCCTGGAGCGGTTCGACACGCTGCCCGGACGCCGCGTCGACAACGTGGGGTTCTTCTCCGTGGACGACATCAGCACCGTCCCGGACCAGGAGCTCTACGACCGGCTGCTGTCCGAGTTCCCGAGCTGGATCACCGCGGCCGGCCGGGCAGGCATCCTCTGACCCGGTTGGGCCGGACGTACGACTCCGGGCTGCCCACCCCCGTGACTCCGTCCGGCACGGCGCACCACTGAGCACCGCAGGGCAGCACTGATCCGCAGGCCGGCTCTCCACCGGAGCCGCCCGGCGCCCGGCGTACGGCTTGCGCTCCCCTCGGCGGGGTCGGCGGGGGCGCAAGCCGAGTGCCTATTCCGGCTGGTGCTCCGGGCCGCCGAAGTCCGGGCTGGTGTAGTCCGGGCTGCTGAAGCTCGGGCGCGGGCCCGTCGAACGCCCGTCGTCCGGGCTGCTGAAGCCAGGGCGGTCGTAGCCGATCTTCGGGAGGCGGCCGGTGGGGGCAGGCCGGGCCGGCTCGGTGTGCAGGGCGGCCGCCGTGCCGGGGCTGGCGAGGGCCTTCTGGAGGAACGGCAGGATGCCGCGTTCCAGCAGGGCTTCTCGCCAGGCTTCCCTGGCCTGGTCGACCTCCTCGCTCAGTTCGCCGTACGGCCCGGCCTCCAGGGAGGGCCGGTTGCGCAGGGCGGTGAGCAGCAGCGCGACGGTGGCGACGAGGATCGCGGCCACGGCCACCGCCCCGAACGTCCAGCCGGCGGCGACCATGGTCCGGGCGAACGCCTGCTCGGGGTCGAGTGCCCTGAGGAGGTAGCCGACGAGCAGGAATATCACCGCGGCGGTCCCGGCGAGGACGGGGGTGAGGACGGCGGCGACGGCACCCGCCCCGGCGGCTTCGGCGGCCTGGGCCGCCTCCCCCATGGTGGTGGCGAGCCCCATCGCGGCCGCGCCCGGCTCCGCGGAGCCGGTCTCGGACGTGGACGACGGGGTGGCCGGCGCGGGGTGGCGCAGCTCCTCGCGGACCTTCACGTAGTGCTGGTACTCGGCCGCCGCGGCCACCGTGATGAGTGCGGAGGCGTTGAGCGCCATGGTGCGCAGTTGTTCGGGGTTGAGCCGCTGTCCGACTGCGGCCAGTTCCGGGTGGTGTGGGGCGGAGCGCAGCGCCTCGTCGAGGATCCGCTCGTACTCCTGGCGGTCCTCGCTGTTCAGGTGCTGCGGAACGCTGTTCATCTGCATCCCCCGATGCTCCGTAGGGCTTGGGGCTCGCATGCCAACGAGCCGTCGGGCAGAAACGGAGGGGAGCCTGCTACGGATAACCCGATGGTAGAGCGGTGACGGCATGGGGTGACAGGGGGTTTGCCGAAATTGGCCTCTGGCCTGCGGTGTCGCCGACGGATCCACAGTGGGGTACTTCTGCCCCGGGAGTGGACCCGGGAACCGCCCCGGGAACGCTCAGATTTCCAGGGGCAGTTGCTGGACCAGCAGTTTTCCGGCCATCGTCACGCCGCCGTCCATCGCGATGGCCAGCCCGTCCGCGTAGACGTGCGGTCCCTCGACGTGCGGACCGCCGTTGTCCTCGCCGTCCTCGGAGCCGACTTCGCCCAGCAGATAGGGAATCGGGCTGTGGCCGTGAACGATGCGGGTGCCGCCGTACGTATCGAGCAGGGAGCGTACGGCGTCGGCGCCGCCCTCGTCGCGGAAGGAGAAGCGCTTGGTGAACTTGCGGAACAGGTCCCACACCTCGTCCGCGTCGTTGCGCGTGATCGTCTCGCGGACGGTGTCGTTGACCGCTTCGATCGAGTCGCCGTAGTCGAGGTAGGCGGTGGTGTCGGAGTGGACGAGCAGGTGGCCGTCGACCTCCTCGACCGCGTCGAGGCGGGCCATCCACTGCAGGTGGTGGTCCTGGAGACGGTCCATGTCGTACTTCTGGCCGCCGTTGAGCAGCCAGGCCGCCTGGAAGGTGGCGGTGCCCGCGCCGGAGTTGACGGGCGTGTCGCCGAAGCGCTTGGCGCCGAGCAGCAGCAGTTCGTGGTTGCCCATGAGGGCCTTGCAGTACCCGCCGGCCGCGGCGGCCTCGGCGGACAGCCGCATGACGAGGTCGATGACGCCGATGCCGTCCGGGCCGCGGTCGGTGAAGTCACCGAGGAACCACAGCCGGGCCGTGCCCGCGCACCAGTTGGCGGCGGAGTCGACCAGGCCCTTCTCCTGGAGTGCGGCCACCAGTTCGTCGAGGTAGCCGTGGACGTCGCCGACGACGAACAGCGGTCCCGGACCGGTCGCGGGCAGCGGGGCCTGCACGGCCTCCGGGTCCACGGCCACCTGGAGGGTGTCGCCGCGCCGACTGATGACGGGCAGGTCGCGCTGGGTCGGCGTGTAGCCGTCCGGGTGCTCCAGCGGCTCCTCGAGCGGCGGCGCGGCATTGCCCGGGTCTGTGCCGGGGTCGTACGGACCGGTCTCATGGACGTACGCGGGCACCCGGAAGTCGCGCAACGTCGCCGTCCGCTCCACCTCGGGTCCCTGACCGGCCCCCTGAGTCATCAGACCCCTCCACCATCGCGCCGCATCTGCACCCTTCGGGCTGCCTGGTCGCAGCGGCCCGCGGTGCCGTGCGTCCATCATAGGAATGCGGATCGTGCCGTGTGATGACCCAGGGGTGGTGAATCGGAGCAAGACTCCAGTTCATCGCGGCTTTCGCCCCGATTGGGCCGGGCTTCGGCAGCCCGCCCTCACCCGGCGCGTACCTTGCCCGCACCCGCACCTCACCCTCGCGGGCTGCTCCGTCGGACGGACCGGGGGACGGCATCGGCCGGGCAGGGGCGATTTCGGCGGCCGGCGCAAGGCCGATCGGACGGCTGTGGCCGAAGCGACGTCCGATGTCTCCGGCACTGCCGTAAACCGCCCGTACGTGCCTCCCGCCAACTTTCGTTGACGCGATCCGCCCGATCCGCCCCGGACTGCCCGGCCCCCCCGGCCCGTCCGACCTCCCCCGGCCCTCCCGCCCAAGCCACCGCGAACGGACCTCACCGCCCCACAGCCCCCATCGGCCCCCCGAACCACCGCCCCCCGAACAAGCCGCCGCTCCCCACGGAACCGAGCCTTGGTGTCGGTCGTGGGGAGCGGCGGCGGGCTACTTCTCCTCCGGCGCCCGGGGTGGGCTGACCGTGGTCCGAGGGGGGCGTCGCTGCGAAGAGGTGCGTACGAACAGTTCGGTCGGTATGACCTGCTCGACCGGGCGGTCCGTCTCGTCGCCCTCGATAGCGTCGATCAGGAGTTGCACCACCGCCGTGCCGATGCGGCGCGGCTTCAGTGAGAGGGTCGTGACGGGCGGCTCGGTGTTGGCGTACACCGTGGACTCGCTGCAGCACACGATCAGCAGGTCCTCGGGGACCCGCAGCCCGTAGCGGCGGGCCGCGGCGAGCAGGTCGGTTCCGTTGGGGTCGAACAGGCCGTAGACGGCGTCCGGGCGGTCGGGGCGGGCCAGTAGCCGGTCGGCGGCGACCGCGCCCGCGCAAGGGTCGTGTGCGGGGTAGGCCTCGTAGACCGGGTCCTGGCCGACCCGCTCGCACCACCGCAGGTACGCGCTGGTCGACAGGTGTGTGTACGTGTCCGTGGTGGTGCCGGTGAGGAGGCCGATGCGGCGGGCGCCGGCGTCGGCCAGGTGGTCGAGGATGTCGAGGACGGCGGCTTCGTGGTCGTTGTCCACCCAAGCGGTGACCGGGAGCGTGCCGGCCGGGCGGCCGTCCGAGACGACCGGTAAACCCTGCCGGACCAGCTCGCTGACCACCGGATCCTGGTCGGAGGGGTCGATCACGACCGTGCCGTCCAAGGCGACGTTGGACCACACGTCGTGGCGCGAGGTCGCGGGGAGGATGACGAGCGCGTAGCCGCGGGCGAGCGCGGCGGAGGTGGCGGCGCGCGCCATCTCCGCGAAGTACGCGAACTCGGTGAAGGTGAAAGGTTCATCCCCGTAGGTCGTCACGGTCAGGCCGATGAGGCCCGACTTGCCGGTACGGAGGGTTCGGGCCGCCGCCGAGGGGCGGTAGCCAAGTCGGTCGGCGACCTCGCGGACATGGCGTCGGGTGGCGTCCGGGAGCCTGCCCTTGCCGTTGAGGGCGTCGGAGACGGTCGTGATGGAGACTCCGGCGGCGGCGGCCACGTCCCTGATGCCCGCCCGGCCCGGCCGGCTGCCTCGGCGTGAGGTTTCCGCGCGGCTCACCTGGTGCTTCCCTGCTGCTGTCATGGCGAGCCGATAGTAGGGCTCATTCGGTGGGGTAGGGCGGACGCATATGCACGCGTTGACAGGCACGTTTCTGCAAGGCCAGAAGGGGTCAAGTGCCTTGGAAAGAAAGGCAGTTGACGCACTCGATACCAGGACGTGACGTGTTGGCACGGATGAGCCTGCCAACGCACCGATGTCTCGAAGAGGTCTCAACTCACCTGCACGAGGGATGCGCGCCACGGAGTGCACCACGGGCGCGTAGATATATGTGCAGCGCGCCCCCAGGCGCGTACGCCTTCGTGCGGCTTCGTCCTCAGAAGTCGCAGAGGTCCCTCCGTTTGAGGCGTCGGTCCCTGCTCACCTGTACGCACCCGCGCCGAATCCTCATAAGGTGAGCAGTATTGAAGCCGGTGGTGGTCACGAGGAGGACTGCGGTGAGCGAGACGAGCCCCAAGCTGCGCGCCGAGCTGGAGGGGATCCCCACCTACAAGCCGGGCAAGCCGGCCGCGGGCAGTGGCCCCGTGGCCTACAAGCTGTCCTCCAACGAGAACCCCTATCCGCCGCTGCCGGGCGTGATGGAGACGGTGACGGCGGCGGCCGCCTCCTTCAACCGCTACCCGGACCTGGCCTGCACGGTTCTGATCAACGAGCTGTCCGACCGGTTCGGCGTCCCCGCCTCCCACCTGGCCACGGGCACCGGCTCGGTCGGTGTCGCCCAGCAGCTCGTCCAGGCCACCTCGGGCCCCGGCGACGAGGTGATCTACGCCTGGCGGTCCTTCGAGGCCTACCCGATCGTCACGCAGATCAGCGGCGCGACGGCCGTGCAGGTGCCGCTGACGCCGGGGGATGTGCACGACCTGGACGCGATGGCCGACGCGATCACCGAGCGGACCCGGCTGATCTTCGTCTGCAACCCCAACAACCCCACGGGCACCGTCGTGAAGCGGGCCGAGCTGGAACGGTTCCTCGACCGGGTGCCGCGTGACGTGCTGGTCGTGCTCGACGAGGCGTACCGGGAGTTCATCCGTGACCCCGAGGTGCCGGACGGTGTGGAGCTGTACCGGAAGCGGCCCAATGTCTGTGTCCTGCGGACCTTCTCCAAGGCTTACGGCCTCGCCGGCCTGCGCGTCGGCTTCGCCATCGCCCACGAGCCGGTAGCGGAGGCCCTGCGCAAGACGGCGGTGCCGTTCGGTGTGAGCCAGCTCGCGCAGGAGGCCGCGATCGCCTCGCTGCGCGCCGAGGACGCGTTGCTCGGCCGGGTCGGTTCCCTGGTGTGCGAGCGCCTCCGGGTGGTCGAGGGGCTGCGCGCGCAGGGCTGGACGGTGCCCGAGACCCAGGCCAACTTCGTGTGGCTGCGGCTGGGCGAGCAGACGATTCCCTTCGCGGCCGCGTGTGAGCAGGCGGGCGTCGTGGTGCGGCCGTTCCCGGGTGAGGGTGTGCGGGTGACGGTCGGGGAGAACGAGGCGAACGACATCTTCCTGAAGGTGGCGGAGGGGTTCCGCAAGGACCTGTAGCGAGTCGCCTGGGCCGGTTTCAGCTGGTCAGCAGGGGTCACAGGGGGGTTTCCGCGAGTAGGCGGGGACCCCCCTTCGCCTATCGAAAATCGGTGCGGCATACTGGCTTGTGAATGTGAACGCTTTCACAAGCGTGATCCACGAGCGTGAGGTAAGGAGTGACGACGTGGACCTGGCTTTGGCGCCGGAGACACTGGCGCGCTGGCAGTTCGGCATCACCACCGTCTACCACTTCCTCTTCGTCCCCCTGACGATCTCCCTCGCGGCCCTCACCGCCGGGCTGCAGACCGCCTGGGTGCGCACGGAGAACGAGAAGTACCTCAGGGCGACGAAGTTCTGGGGCAAGCTCTTCCTGATCAACATCGCCATGGGTGTCGTCACCGGCATCGTGCAGGAGTTCCAGTTCGGCATGAACTGGTCCGACTACTCGCGCTTCGTCGGAGACGTCTTCGGCGCCCCGCTCGCCTTCGAGGCCCTGATCGCCTTCTTCTTCGAGTCCACCTTCATCGGTCTGTGGATCTTCGGCTGGGACAAGCTGCCGAAGAAGATCCACCTGGCCTGCATATGGATGGTCTCGATCGGCACGATCCTGTCGGCGTACTTCATCCTCGCGGCCAACTCGTGGATGCAGCACCCCGTCGGCTACCGGATCAACAAGGAGAAGGGGAGGGCCGAGCTCACCGACTTCTGGGCCGTGCTGACCCAGAACACCGCGCTCAGCCAGGTCTTCCACACCATGTCCGCGGCCTTCCTCACCGGCGGCGCCTTCGTGGTCGGCATCGCCGCCTTCCACCTGTACCGCAAGAAGCACATCCCGGTGATGAAGACCTCACTGCGGCTGGGCCTGGTCACCGTGGTCATCGCCGGTCTGCTCACCGCCGTCAGCGGCGACGTCCTGGGCAAGGTGATGTTCAAGCAGCAGCCGATGAAGATGGCCGCCGCCGAGGCCCTGTGGGACGGCGAGGCGCCCGCGCCGTTCTCGGTCTTCGCCTACGGCGACGTCGAGGAGGGGCACAACAAGGTCGCCATAGAGATCCCGGGCCTGCTGTCCTTTCTCGCGAACGACGACTTCAGCTCGTACGTCCCCGGCATCAACGACGTGAACAAGGCCGAACAGGAGAAGTACGGTCCCGGCGACTACCGGCCGAACATCCCCGTCGCCTACTGGGGCTTCCGCTGGATGATCGGCTTCGGCATGTCGTCCTTCGCGATCGGCATGGCAGGACTCTGGCTCACCCGCAAGAAGTTCCTGCTGCCGCAGCACCTGAGGGTCGGCGAGGACGAGGTGCCGCATGTGGTGCTGTTCAGGAACAAGGCGCTCAGCCCCAAGCTCACCAAGCTCTACTGGCTGGCGGCGATCTGGACCCTGGGCTTCCCGCTGATAGCCAACTCCTGGGGCTGGATCTTCACCGAGATGGGCCGCCAGCCCTGGGTCGTCTACGGCGTCCTGCAGACCCGTGACGCGGTCTCTCCCGGGGTCTCCCAGGGCGAGGTCCTCACGTCGATGATCGTCTTCACGGCGCTCTACGCGGTCCTCGCCGTCATCGAGGTCAAGCTGCTGGTGAAGTACGTGAAGGCCGGCCCTCCCGAGCTCACCGAGGCCGACCTCAACCCGCCCACGAAGATCGGCGGCGACTCCCGGGACGCCGACAAGCCGATGGCCTTCTCCTACTAGGCCGAGGGAGCTGCACAGACATGGAACTGCACGACGTCTGGTTCGTCCTGATCGCCGTCCTGTGGACCGGCTACTTCTTCCTGGAGGGCTTCGACTTCGGGGTCGGCATCCTCACCAAGCTGCTCGCGCGTGACCGGCCCGAGCGGCGGGTGCTCATCAACACCATCGGGCCCGTCTGGGACGGCAACGAGGTGTGGCTGCTCACGGCGGGCGGCGCTACCTTCGCCGCCTTCCCCGAGTGGTACGCCACGCTCTTCTCCGGCTTCTACCTTCCCCTGCTGCTCATCCTGGTCTGTCTGATCGTGCGGGGCGTCGCCTTCGAGTACCGGGCGAAGCGGCCCGAGGAGAGCTGGCAGCGCAACTGGGAGACCGCGATCTTCTGGACCTCGCTCCTTCCCGCGTTCCTGTGGGGCGTCGCCTTCGGCAACATCGTGGGCGGCGTCAAGATCGACCAGGACTTCGAGTACGTGGGCAATCTCTGGGACCTGCTCAACCCGCACGCGCTGCTCGGCGGGCTGGTGACCCTGACACTGTTCACCTTCCACGGCGCGGTGTTCACGGCCCTCAAGACCGTCGGCGACATCCGGGAACGGGCACGGAAGCTGGCGCTGAAGGTGGGGCTCGCGACCGCCGTGTTCGCTTCGATCTTCCTGCTGTGGACGCAGATCGACAGCGGTGACGCCAAGAGCCTGGTCGCCCTGGTCGTGGCGGTCGGCGCCCTGGTCGCGGCGCTCGTGGCCAACCAGGCGGGACGTGAGGGCTGGTCGTTCGCGCTCTCCGGCGTCACCATCGTGGCTGCCGTGGCGATGCTCTTCCTGACGCTCTTTCCGAACGTCATGCCGTCCACGCTCGACGAGAGCTGGAGCCTCACGGTGACCAACGCCTCGTCGAGCCCTTACACCCTGAAGATCATGACCTGGTGTGCGGGGATCGCCACCCCGGTCGTGCTGCTCTACCAGGGCTGGACGTACTGGGTGTTCCGCAAGCGGATCGGTACGCAGCACATCGCCGAGGCCGTGCACTGAGTCTGATGTGGGGTGTGTTTCACGTGAAACACACCCCATGAGGAAAGAGCGTGTTTCACGTGGAACATGCTCTTTGAGAAGAGGGTGTTTCACGTGAAACCGATCGACCCGCGTCTCCTCCGGTACGCCCGCGCCACCCGCCTCTTCCTGGTGGCGGTCGTCGGTCTGGGTGCCGTCGGAGCGGCCCTGGTCATCGCCCAGGCGATGCTCATCGCCGAGGTCGTGGTGGGAGCCTTCCAGCACGGCCTGTCCATCGCCGAACTGCGCACTCCCCTGCTGCTGTTGGTGGCTGTGGCGGTCGGCCGGGCGCTGGTGGCCTGGCTCACCGAACTCGCCGCGCACCGCGCGAGCGCCGCCGTGAAGTCGGAGCTGCGGGGGCGGCTGTTGGAGCGGGCCACCGCGTTGGGGCCGAACTGGCTCAGCGGTCGGCGCACCGGTTCGCTGGTCGCCCTCGCCACGCGGGGTGTGGACGCCCTCGACGACTACTTCTCGCGCTATCTGCCGCAGCTGGGGCTGGCGGTGGTCGTACCGGTCGCGGTGCTCGCGCGGATTGTGACCGAGGACTGGGTGTCCGCCGCGATCATCGTCGGCACCCTGCCCCTGATCCCGGTCTTCATGGTGCTGATCGGTTGGGCCACACAGTCGCGGATGGACCGTCAGTGGCGGCTGCTGTCCCGGCTGTCCGGGCACTTCCTGGACGTTGTCGCCGGGCTGCCCACGCTCAAGGTGTTCGGGCGGGCCAAGGCGCAGGCCGAGTCGATCCGGCGCATCACCGGCGAGTACCGGCAGGCGACCATGCGGACGCTGCGGATCGCCTTTATCTCGTCGTTCGCGCTGGAGTTGCTGTCGACGCTCTCGGTTGCCCTGGTGGCTGTGACGATCGGCATGCGGCTCGTGCACGGTGAGATGGACCTGTACATCGGCCTGGTGATTCTCGTGCTCGCGCCGGAGGCGTATCTCCCGCTGCGGCAGGTCGGGGCGCAGTACCACGCGGCGGCCGAGGGGCTGGCTGCCGCCGAGGAGATCTTCGAAGTGCTGGAGACGCCGGCACCGGCGTCGGGCACGGTCGCGGTGGCCGAGGGAGGGGTGGCCTTCGAGGGCGTGACCGTCCGCTTCCCCGGGCGCTCCGCCGACGCTGTCACGAACGTGTCGTTCACCGTGGAACCCGGTGAGACGGTCGCGCTGGTCGGGCCGAGCGGTGCGGGCAAGTCGACCCTGCTGAACGCACTGCTGGGGTTCGTGCGGCCGGCCGAGGGCCGGGTGCTGGCCGGGGGAGTCGACCTCGCGGCGGCCGACCTGGAGCAGTGGCGCTCTCAGGTCGCGTGGGTGCCGCAGCGCCCGCACCTCTACGCCGGGACCGTCGACGAGAACGTACGGCTGGCGCGTCCCGACGCCGACGACGCGGCCGTACGCCGGGCGCTGGCGGACGCGGGGGCGCTGGAGTTCGTCGAGGCACTGCCCGCCGGAGCCGACACGGTGCTCGGCGAGGACGGGGCCGGGCTGTCCGCCGGGCAGCGGCAGCGGCTGGCGCTGGCCAGGGCGTTCCTCGCGGACCGGCCCGTGCTGCTGCTGGACGAGCCGACGGCCGCGCTCGACGGGGAGACCGAGGCCGAGGTGGTGGCGGCCGTGCGGCGCCTCGCGGCCGGGCGGACGGTCCTGCTGGTCGTGCACCGGCCGGCGCTGCTGGCGGTGGCGGACCGCGTGGTGCGGCTGACCGAGGCCGAGACATTCGCGCATGTCGGGGCCGTGTCCAAGAGCACTCCCGCCCCGCTGGAAGAGGCGGCTGCCCGGCCCGTCACCGGCGAGTCCGGGACGGGGCTCGCCGTGACCGGCGGTGACGTCCTCGCCCGGGTCCGCGCCATGGCCGGTGCCCGACGCGGCCGGCTGGCCCTCGCGTTGCTGCTCGGCAGCCTTGCCCTCGGCAGTGCCGTAGGCCTCATGGCCACCTCCGGATGGCTCATCTCGCGGGCCTCGCAGCAGCCACCGGTGCTGTACCTGATGGTGGCCGTGACGGCGACCCGCACCTTCGGTATCGGACGGGCGGTGTTCCGCTACGCGGAGCGGCTCGTGTCGCACGACGCCGTGCTGCGGATGCTGGCCGACACCCGGGTCGCCGTCTGGCGCCGGCTGGAGCGGTTGGCGCCCGCGGGGCTGCGCTCGACCCGTCGGGGTGACCTGCTGACGCGGCTGGTCGCCGATGTGGACGCCCTCCAGGACTACTGGCTGCGCTGGCTGCTGCCCGCCGGTTCCGCGGTCGTCGTCTCGGCCGGGTCCGTCGCCTTCACGGCATGGCTGCTGCCCGAGGCCGGGGCGGTGCTCGCCGCCGGGCTGCTGACGGCCGGGGTCGGTGTTCCCCTGGTCACCGGTGCCGTGGCGCGCCGGGCCGAGCGCCGGCTCGCCCCCGCCCGAGGGGTGCTCGCCACCCGCACGGCCGACCTGCTCACCGGCACCGCCGAGCTGACCGTCGCGGGCGCGTTGCCCGTCCGTACCGCGGGGGTGCGCGCGGCCGACTCCGTGCTCACCCGGATCGCCTCACGCGCGGCGACCGCCACCGCCCTCGGCGACGGGCTGACCGCGCTCGTCTCCGGGCTGACCGTCACGGCCGCCGCCCTCGTGGGCGCCCAGGCCGTCGCCGACGGACGGCTGAGCGGGGTGACCATGGCCGTGGTCGTCCTCACCCCGCTGGCCGCCTTCGAAGCCGTCCTGGGGCTGCCCCTGGCCGTGCAGTACCGCCAACGGGTGCGCAGGAGCGCCGAGCGGGTGTACGAGGTCCTGGACTCCCCCGAGCCCGTGCGCGAGCCGGAGAGTCCCCGTCAGGCGCCCGCGTCGCCCTTCCCGCTGGTCCTCAAGGGGCTGGCCGCCCGGCACGCCGGGCAGGGCCGGGACGCGCTCGCCGAGGTCGACCTCACCCTGACGCAAGGACAACGGATCGCCGTCGTCGGGCCCTCCGGGTCCGGCAAGACCACGCTGGCGCAGGTGCTGCTGCGGTTCCTGGACGCGGGCGGGGGCTCGTACATGCTCGGCGGGGTGGACGCGTGTGCCCTGGACGGCGACGACGTACGCCGGCTGGTCGGGCTGTGCGCGCAGGACGCGCACCTCTTCGACAGCTCGGTCCGCGAGAACCTCCTGCTCGCGAAGAAGGGGGCGGGCGAGGAGGAGCTGCGGGTCGCGCTGGCGCGGGTCCGGCTGCTGGAGTGGGCCGACGGTCTGCCCGACGGGCTCGACACGCTCGTGGGCGAGCACGGTGCCCGGCTGTCCGGCGGGCAGCGGCAGCGGCTCGCGCTGGCCCGGGCGTTGCTCGCCGACTTCCCCGTCCTGGTGCTCGACGAGCCGGCCGAGCATCTGGATCTGCCGACCGCCGACGCTCTCACCCAGGACCTGCTGGCCGCGACCGAGGGTCGTACGACACTGCTCATCACTCACCGGCTGGCCGGCCTCGAGGCGGTCGACGAGGTGGTCGTGCTGGACGAGGGACGGGTGGTGCAGCGGGGTTCCTACGCGGCGCTGACGGCCGTCGAGGGACCTTTGCGGAGGATGGCCGAACGGGAGGAGGCCACGGAGCTGTTGGTGGCGGCGCGATGACCGCCGGACCAGGTCCGGCTTTCCGTGACGAAAGGTCTGACCAGGCTCAGGGCATGTCCACGCATCCGCTTCCCGTTCCCCGGAACTGCGGTCTGCGGAACCTGCGGCGGCGTGCCGAGGCGCTCGGCGGCGACATCGCGCACGGCCCGGGAACCGGGGCCGACGGCGCCCGTACGACGTTGGTGTGGCAGGCGCCGTACTGAGCCATCAGGGGCAGGGCGTCCCCCAGGCGTACGACTTGAACAGGACTCGGGCCCGGTAGCCGGGTCACGATCGCTGACATGCGCTCACCTCGCCGCCGTGTCCTGCTCGTTCCGGTTCTGCTGTGTGTGTCCGGGCTGCTCGCGACCCGGACACACGCCGCCGAGGGGGAGCCCGGCGAAGGCTCGGACTCCCGGATCAGCGCGCAGGTGGCGCGGTTGTACGAGGATGCCGCGGTGACGACCCAGCGGTACGAGGCGGGCCGGCGCGAGGCGGAGAAGCAGCAGGGGCAGGCCCGGCACGTGGAGGAACTCCTCACCCGGGAGCGGCGCGAGATCGCCGTGCTGCGCGAGGACCTGGGGCGCATCGCCCGCGCCCAGTACCGCGGTGGCGGCGGGCTGCCGGTCGTCGCGCAGCTGGTCCTGGCGGGCAGCCCCGACAAGCTGATGCGCGGGCAGCACGTCTTCTCGCAGGCGAACCTCGCCGTCGACAACGCGATCGGCAAGAACCGGCGGGCGGAGACACGGCTGGCCGCCGACGAGGCGAAGGCCGTCGAGGCCTGGCAGGCGGTGGAGCGGCGTGCTCTGGAGCTCGCGCGGCTGAAGAAGGACATCGACGGAAAGCTCGAGCAGGCGCGGTGGCAGTTGCAGGGCCGGGCGGACGCGTCGGTGGCGGCGGGCGCCTGCCGCGGGGCCGTGCGCCTGGACCAGCCGCCGACGCACTTCGTGAGCGACTGGGTCACACCGGTCGAGACGTACGCCCTGTCCGCCGCCTTCGGCAGCGGTGGCACGCGCTGGGCGAACCGGCACACCGGTCAGGACTTCGCGGTGCCGATCGGGACGCCGGTGCGGGCGGTCGGTGCGGGCCGCGTGGTGCGGGTGTCGTGCGGGGGCCCGTTCGGCATCGAGGTCGTGGTGCGGCATTCCGACGGCTACTACACGCAGTACGCCCATCTCGCCGCCGTCACCGTCGACCAGGGCGACGGGGTGACCACCGGGCAGTGGATCGGGCAGTCGGGCACCTCGGGCAACTCGACCGGTCCGCATCTGCACTTCGAGGTGCGGGTCACGCCCGACGCGGGCTCGGCGCTCGACCCGGTGCCCTGGCTGGCGGCTCGCGGAGCTCCCGTCGGCTGAAGCCCTGAGGTTCTTCCCGCGCACCCGACTTGACCGGGCACAGGATGTCGGGTCCCGCCGGACGTCCGCCGCCTAGCGTGGTGCTCGCAACGGCGGAAGGAGACCGGAGTGCTGGAGCGGCTCAACCAGGCCATGGAGTACATCGAGAGCCACCTCGACGAGCCGATCGACGTGACTGCGCTGGCGCACGGCGCGGCCACCTCGGAGTACCACCTGCGCCGGATGTTCTCCGCGCTGGCCGGCATGCCTTTGTCGGAGTACGTACGGCGCAGGCGGCTCACCGTCGCGGGCGCCGAGGTGCTCGCCGGAGGGGACTCACTGCTGGAGATCGCGGTGCGCTACGGCTATGGCTCGGGCGAGGCCTTCGCGCGGGCGTTCCGTGCCGTGCACGGCGTCGGGCCGGGCGAGGCCCGCCGTACCGGCGCCGCGCTCGTCTCCCAGCCCCGGCTGGCCTTCCGCCTCACCGTCGAAGGGAGCAGCAGCATGAGGTATCGCATAGTGGACCGGCCGGCCTTCACCGTCGTCGGCCTCAAGGCCCGGGTCCCCTTGGTGCACTCGGGGCCGAACCAGGCGATCATCGACTTCGTCCGCGGGATCGACCGGCAGGTCCTGGAGCGCCTGGAGAAGCTGTCGGACCAGGAACCACAGGGCATCGTCGCGGTCTGCGACGACCTGGATCCGAGCCGGGCCGAGGGCACCCAACTCGACTACTACCAAGGGGTGATCACGTCCGCGGCCGCCCCCGAGGACACGACCGCCCTGGCCGTACCGGGCGGCACCTGGGCCGTCTTCACCACCTCCGGGCCGGCCCCGCAGGCCATCCAGGAGCTGTGGCGGGATGTGTTCACGCAGTGGTTCCCGTCCAACCCGTACCGCGGCCGCCCCGGCCCGGAGATCCTGCGCACCCGGCTGTCCGCGGACGGGGCCGAGGCCGACGCCGAACTGTGGCTGCCGGTGGAGCGGGAGCAGGGCTGACGTTCCTTGAGGGAGAGCTACTGCCGCTCGGCGATCAGCCGCTCGATGACGACGGCGACCCCGTCCTCGTTGTTGGCGACGGTATGTCCGGAGGCCGCCGCGAGCACGTCCGGGTGCGCGTTGCCCATCGCGTACGACCGGCCGGCCCAGGTGAGCATCTCGACGTCGTTCGGCATGTCCCCGAAGGCGACGACCTCCTCGTGGGAGATGCCGCGTTCCGCGCAGCACAGGGCGAGGGTGCTGGCCTTGGAGACTTCGGGGCCGCTGATCTCCAGCAGGGCACTGGGGCTGGAGCGGGTGACGTTGGCGCGGTCGCCGATGGCCAGCCGGGCGACGGCGAGGAAGGCGTCGGGGTCGATCGTGGGGTGGAACGCGAGGATCTTCAGCACCGGCTCACCGGCCCCGGGTGCGTCCGGCGCCAGCAGTCGCTCGGCCGGCGCGAGGGTGTCGGGTATCTCCAGGTGCATCTTGGGATACTCCGGCTCCTGGTAGAAGCCGTACGTCTGCTCGATGGCGTACATCGTGCCGGGCGCCGCCTCCCGCAGCAGCCGTACGGCGTCCAGCGCGTTCTCGCGCGCCAGCTCGCGCACCTTCACGAACCGGTGGGCGCCGGGGCCGCCGTGCAGGTCGACCACGGCGGCGCCGTTGCCGCAGATCGCGAGGCCGTGCCCGTGGACGTGCTCGCTGACGACGTCCATCCAGCGGGCCGGGCGGCCGGTGACGAAGAAGACCTCGATGCCCGCCTCCTCGGCGGCGGCGAGGGCGGCGACCGTGCGTGGCGACACCGACTTGTCGTCGCGCAGCAGAGTGCCGTCGAGATCGGTGGCGATCAGCCGGGGCGGGAGGGTGGCGGCCGGGGTCTCGGGCTGTCGAATCGCTGAGGTCACCGGGCCATTCTCGCGCATATGCCCGCACGGTCGGGCGCGAGCCCGCAGACAGGGGACACCGCCGGGCGGCGGATGACCTGATGCCGTGGTCAGCGCAGTTGCGCCGGGGCCTCCATGGCGATCTGCTCGAAGACCTTCTCGTCCGCGGCGAAGACGGAGTCGGCGATGGGCCAGTGGACCACGATCTCCGTGAAGCCGAGCTCCCGGTGCCGGCCCGCGAAGTCGACGAAGGCGTCCAGGGACTCCAGCGGACCGCCGCGGTCCGGGGTGAACCCGGTGAGCAGGATCTTGTCCAGCTCCTGCGCGTCCCGTCCGATCTCGGCACAGGCGTCGGTGAGCTTCTCCACCTGGCCGCGAATGGCCTGAGCCGACTGCTCGGGGGTGCCGTTCTCGTAGAGCTTGGGGTCACCGGTGGTCACCCAGGCCTGTCCGTACCGCGCGGCGAGGCGCAGCCCGCGGGGTCCGGTCGCGGCGACCGCGAAGGGCAGCCGGGGGCGCTGGACGCAGCCGGGGATGTTGCGCGCCTCGTGCGCCGAGTAGTGGTCGCCCTCGTACGACACGGAGTCCTCGGTGAGCAACCGGTCCAGCAGCGGGACGAACTCGGCGAGGCGGTCGGCCCGCTCGCGCGGGGTCCACGGTTCCTGACCGAGGGCGGTGGCGTCGAAGCCGGTGCCGCCCGCGCCGATCCCCAGGGTCACCCGGCCGGCGGAGACGTCGTCCAGGGAGATCAGTTCCTTGGCGAGGGTCACCGGGTGCCGGAAGTTCGGCGAGGTCACCAGCGTGCCCAGCCGGAGGCGGTCGGTGACGGCCGCGGCGGCGGTCAGCGTCGGGATCGCCCCGAACCACGGGCCGTCGCGGAAGGTGCGCCAGGACAGGTGGTCGTAGGTGTACGCCGTGTCGAAGCCGAGCTGCTCGGCCCGTGTCCAGGTGGAACGGCCCCCTTCGTGCCAACGGAGGTACGGGAGGATCACGGTGCTCAGGCGCAGAGTCATGTCATCGAGCCTATGCGGGCGACCGTGTTTCACGTGAAACAGTCACCGTGCGCGTCCCCTCAGCCACGGGCTGAGGCCGACCAGGATGAATTCCTTGTGCACGCGGTCCTGCGGCAGCGGCACCATCAGGAAGTGGGCGGGCGGGAAGCGCCGGTTCTTCACCCAGGCGTGGCCGTCGTAGAGAGAGCGGAGAAACGCGGGGACGTCGTCGCGGTCGACATCGGGGCACTCCACGCCGTCGACGGTGATCAGGGCGTCGTCGTCGGGGTAGAGCCGCACGCTGACGCTCGGGCGGCCGCCGAGCTCGACGTAGGCCTCGTGCGGCAGCGAGCCGTCCGGGTCGGTGGTGACGCCGACGCCGGCTGAGGTGCGGCGGGAGGTCTGATCTGCGCCGATGTCGTGGGCGACCGTGATCTCGAGCGCGTACTGGGCGGCGATCGACCGGAGGGCGGTGACGGCGGCCTCAGTGGTGGGAAGGTGGTCCATACCTGTGATCATGCCGAAGGCGGACGTGGCGCGGCAGCCGAAGACGCGCCTCAGTGCCGTTCCGGAATGCGCAGGTATCGCGGGGGTACGGACTTCGTCAGCCACACGCCGTTCGCGCTGACGTGGAAGACATGGCCGTCGCGGTGCATGGCTCCCGCGTCGACGGCGAGGACCACGGGGCGGCCCCGGCGCGCTCCGACCCGGGTGGCGGTCTCCCGGTCGGCCGAGAGGTGCACGTCGTGCCGGTTCATGGGCCGCAGCCCCTCGGCGCGGATCGCGTCCAGGGAGCGGCTCACGGTCCCGTGGTAGAGGTACACGGGCGGGGTCGCCGGGGGCAGCCCGAGGTCGACCTCGACGCTGTGACCCTGGCTGGCGCGGATCCGGGTGCCGTCGATCGCGAAGCGCTTCTTGTCGTTGGCGGCGACGACGTGGTCCAGCTCGTCACGGGTGAAGCGGAATCCGTGCGCGGCGCAGGCCGCGATCAGCTCGTCGATCTCCACCCAGCCGGCCTCGTCGAGCGTCAGGCCGATCCGCTCGGGCTGGTGCCGCAGGTGTTTCGAGAGGTACTTCGACACCTTCACGGTGCGTCTCTCGTCCCTGTCCATTTCGTTCATCCGCTCAGCATGACGCGAGAGACACAGATCACGCACTTTGTTTTGGGGGCGGAGGTTTGGTCCACAGCCAACTGTGTTTATCCACAGATCAGTTGGCGTTTCTGTGGATAACCGACAGTCTCCTCAACTCTCTTCATCAAAATTATCTGATGGCCCATGACTTGAGACAAGACGGTCCAAGGCCCGGACGTTCAAATCACGTTCGGCCGCGAGCGCGAAAAAACCCGCAACCCGCTCCGGTCCAACGAGGGTCTCCACGGCCCGCATCGTCTCCACCGGAATCGGGACCGACCGCGTTCCCGACGGGGGTGGCGGGGTATCGCCCGCGCCCAGGTGCCGACGCAGGTGGCGGCCGGCGAACAGGCGCATGGTCCACGCCAGTTCGGCGTCCACGGTCTGCCGGGCGAGCGGGCGCAGCCGTCGGACGAGCGAGGCCGCCTCGGTCACGTCGGCGTCGGTCGGGTGGTGCGGTCCGTCGAGACAGCGAGCGAAGACATGCTCGGTGGTGAACTCCAGGAAACGGGCCGCGATCTGCTCGACCTGGCCCCTCAACTCCCGCAGATGCGCGGTGATCGCGCCCAGGGGGACCCCGGCGGCGTGCAACTCCACCGCCACCGACAGCTCTTGGGGGCTGGGCACGAGGAAGACGTCCTCGTCGCCGGGGACGGGTTCCAGCACGCCGAGCGCCACGGCGTCGGCGATCGCCCCGTCGTCGGCGGTGCCGCCGAAGCGGGCGGCCAGGTCGGTGCGGGAGACGCGGGAGGGCTCCTCGTCGGTCCACGGACCGTCGACCTCGGCGACCAGCCCCAGGACACCGCCCAGGCCACGGCCGGTGTCGTGGGCTTCCAGGAGTTCCTTGACGGAGGCGAGGGTATAGCCGCGGTCGAGGAGGCCGGCGATCTGGTGGAGGCGGGTGCGATGGGCGTCGGAGTAGTGGTTGGCCCGCCCCTGACGTTCGGGGCGGGGGAGCAGACCACGGTCCTGGTAGGCGCGGATGGTGCGGACGGTGGCGCCGGTGAGATGGGCGAGCGTCTCTATCCGGTACGGGGGCCGGGCGGGCGGGACAGTGGTCAAGTCGCCGTTTCCCCGAAGGTCGTTGCCGTGGCTGATACCGGGTGCGCGGGCGGCCGCCGCAGTGCCGTGCGGCGGCTCACAGCGGCGGTCCCACCCGTGCCAGCGCCCGCACCGCCCGGGGCAAGGAAACGCGACAGGGCATACGATGCCCGCGCCTCCGGGGTGACCGGAACCATCGCCTTGTTGAGCGCGACCGCCCGCAGAATGGCGTCCGCGACCTTCTCCGGCGGGTAGTTGCGCAGCCCGTACACGCGCGTGGAGCGATTCTGACGGCGTCGCTCCTCCTGCGCGTCCACTCCCACGAAGGTCGCCGTGGCGGTGATGTTGGTGTTCACCAGGCCGGGGCATATCGCGGTGACGCCGATGTCCTGGTCGGCCAGTTCCGCGCGCAGGCACTCGCTGAGCATCAGGACCGCCGCCTTGGAGGTGCTGTAGGCGGGCAGTGCCTTGGACGGCTGGTAGGCGGCCGCCGAGGCGGTGTTGACGATATGGCCGCCCTGCCCCCGCTCGGCCATCTGCCGGCCGAAGAGACGGCAACCATGGATGACGCCCCACAGGTTGACGTCCAGGACCCTGCGCCAGTCCTCGGACGTCGTGTCGAAGAACGAGCCCGACAGCCCGATGCCCGCGTTGTTCACCAGCACGTCCACCACGCCGTGTTCCGCGTGGACCTTCGCCGCGAGTTTCTCCATCGCCTGCTCGTCGGAGACGTCCACCGCCTCCGCCCAGGCCTCGGGTGCGCCGATCAGAAGCGACATCTCGGCGGTGCGGGACGCACCCTCGGCGTCCCGGTCGACGGCGATCACCCGGGCGCCCGCCTCGGCGAACGCGAACGCCGTGGCCCGTCCGATGCCGCTGCCCGCACCGGTGACCAGTACCAGCTGACCGCCGAAGCGCTCGGCGTACCGGCCGGTGGCGGCCTTGCGCACCGGACCGGCCGTCCCGTCCCCCCGGGCCTCTCCCGCCGCCTCGGCCTCCCGCTCCCTCTCGACCGACAGGACGAAGTCGTCGATCCAGGAGGCGAGCCGGTCGGGTCGGGTGCGCGGGATCCAGTGCCCGGCCGGGAGGGTGCGCCGGGTCAACCGGGGGACCCAGTCATCCAGTTCGTCGTACAGCCGCTCCGACAGGAACCGGTCCCCCGAAGGCGTGATGAGCTGCACGGGCGCGTGCGCGTGCGCGTCCGGACGCGGGCGGCGCAGGCGGGGCCGTACGTTGTCCCGGTACAGCCAGGCTCCGTGCGCCGCGTCCGAACTCAGCGACGACGTCGGGTAGTCGCCCGCGGGGACCTTCTCGATCCGCCGCAGGATGCCCGGCCAGCGCTTGCCGAGCGGACCGCGCCAGGCCAGTTCGGGCAGGACGGGGGTGTGCAGCAGGTACACGTACCAGGACTTGGCGCCCTGGCCGAGGAGCTGGCCGACCCGGCGCGGAGTCGGCCTGGTCAGACGCTTGTTGATCCAGTGGCCGAAGTGGTCCAGGGACGGCCCGGACATCGAGGTGAAGGAAGCGATGCGGCCCCTGGTGCGTTCGACGGTCACGAACTCCCACGACTGCACCGAGCCCCAGTCGTGCCCCACGAGGTGCACCGGCCGGTCCGGGCTGACCGCGTCCACGACCGCCAGGAAGTCGTCCGTGAGCTTCTCCAGGGTGAACCCGCCCCGCAGCGGCTTCGGCGCGCCGGAACGGCCGTGCCCCCGGACGTCGTACAGCACCACATGGAGCCCGTGGCGGTCCGCCAGCCGGGACGCGACCTCGGACCACACCTCCTTGCTGTCCGGATAGCCGTGCACCAGGACGACCGTCGGCCGACCGGGATCCCCCAGCTCGGCCACGCACAGTTCGATCCCGCCGGTCCGCACCCGCCGCTCACGCGCGCCCTCTGGCAACGTCACTTCCCCTCCGCCTTCCCTGCCGCGTCCGTGGTCGCTTCCCTGCTTGCCCAGCGCCGGACATGCGGCACATCGTCGTCCAGCCAGAAGGCGCTCTCCTCGGGATCATCGGAGTCGGTGACGACGAGGATCTCCTCGAACTTCGCGCCCGTGCCCCGGAAGCCGAGGTGGGGTTCGACCGCCCACAGGCCCGGCCGCGGCGGATGGTCGGAGAAGCGGTACGGCGACCACAGCGGCGACCAGCCCTCCCGGTGGCCGTGCAGCGCGTCGGACAGCAGGCCCTTGAGGGACTGCGTGCCGAACCCGAACAGCCGGGGCGAGAAACGGCGCTCGCCGACCCGGTCCACCTTGTGCGCGATCACGCCGAAGGGATACGCGCGATGCCGGTTGGCGTAGCCCTGGCGGACCATGAGGCGGTCCACGTCGGCGTAGATCTCACGCAGCGACCGACGCTCGCGCACCTCGCGCAGGATCAGCTCCCGGTGTGCCGCGAGGTCGGCCATCAGCTTCTCCTGCACCGGATGGGCGCCGAGCGCGCCCGAGTAGCCGATGTCCGCCGTGTACCCCTCGTACACCGGTGCCAGGTCGAGGATGAACGGCATCCCCGGCTCCAGTCGGCGGCCGGTGGGGAAGAACTGCAACGGGACGCGGAAGCCGGTGAACGCGGTGCGGTCCCCGAACCAGGCGAACGGCAGGTGGAACCAGTCACGCACGCCCCGCTCGCGCAGCCACTCCCGCTGCATCCGCGCCGCCTCGCGCTCCGTCACACCCGGTCGCAGTGCGTCGGCCACCGCCTGCGCGCATTCGTACGCCAGCCGCTGCACCCGTCTGAATCCCCGCAGCTCGGCGGAGAGTTCGCGGGTCCCCGCCGTCGGTGCCGTCGTCATGCCACCCCGTCCCACCCGGTCCCCGTCGACTGCGCTACGTGCCCGTAACTTGACATCGCCGAATGTGACAGTTGTTAGAGGCCGCGTCAATAGGCGGGTTCGGGGCCTGTGGAAAACCCGCAGTGGGCGCCCCCGTAGCTCTCAGGCATGGCATCCCCTACGGACCCGTACATCTGAGGTCTGAGGCGAAGACGGCTCTGAGGTCTGACGATTTTCGTGGCGTGCGTCACTAATTTCGATGACGTGACTGTGATCGCGACCGAAAGCCTGAGCAAGCGGTTCCCCCGGGTGACCGCTCTTGACCGGCTCTCTGTGGACGTCGGGCCCGGTGTGACCGGACTCGTCGGAGCCAACGGGGCCGGCAAGTCCACATTGATCAAGATCCTGCTGGGTCTGTCGCCCGCAACGGAGGGCCGAGCCGAGGTGCTCGGCCTCGACGTCGCGAGCAAGGGCGCCGACATCCGCGAGCGGGTCGGCTACATGCCGGAGCACGACTGCCTGCCGCCCGACGTCTCGGCCACCGAGTTCGTCGTGCACATGGCACGCATGTCCGGCCTGCCGCCCACCGCCGCGCGTGAGCGCACCGCGGACACCCTGCGCCATGTCGGCCTGTACGAGGAGCGCTACCGCCCCATCGGCGGCTACTCCACCGGCATGAAGCAGCGCGTGAAGCTCGCCCAGGCCCTCGTCCACGACCCGCAGCTGGTCTTCCTGGACGAACCGACCAACGGCCTCGACCCGGTCGGCCGGGACGAGATGCTGGGCCTGATCCGCCGTATCTACACCGACTTCGGCATCTCGGTCCTGGTCACCTCCCATCTGCTGGGCGAACTGGAGCGCACCTGCGACCACGTCGTCGTCGTCGACGGCGGCAAGCTCCTGCGCTCCAGCTCCACCACCGACTTCACGCAGACCACCACCACCCTCGCGATCGAGGTCACCGACACCGACGACCACCCGGACGGCACCCGCGCGGTCCGCGAGGCGCTGCACGCGCGCGGGGTGGACGTTCTGGACGCGAACAGCGCCCTGCCGGGTGCAGGACACGTCCTGCTGCTGACCGCGCAGAGCGAGGACACCTACGACGTCGTCCGGGACGTGGTCGCCGGCCTCGGCCTCGGCCTGGTGCGCATGGAACAGCGCAGGCACCACATCTCCGAGGTCTTCACGGACAGCGACGCCAGCAACGACCAGCAGCGGAAGGAGACCGTCGGCCATGGCAGTTGAACACCCGGTCACCGCCCCCTCGGGTGACCAGACCCGCATCCACAACATCGGCTACCGCAGCTACGACGGCCCCCGTCTGGGCCGCGCCTACGCCCGCCGCTCCCTCTACTCGCAGTCCCTGCGCGGCGCCTACGGCCTCGGCCGCTCGGTGAAGTCGAAGGTGCTGCCGATGCTGCTCTTCGTGGTGATGTGCGTGCCCGCGGCCATCATGGTCGCCGTCGCCGTAGCCACCAAGGCGGACGAACTCCCCGTGGACTACACGCGGTACGCGATCGTCATGCAGGCCGTCATCAGCCTGTACGTCGCCTCGCAGGCGCCCCAGTCCGTCTCGCGCGACCTCCGCTTCAAGACCGTGCCGCTGTACTTCTCGCGGCCCATCGAGACCTCGGACTACGTACGCGCGAAGTTCGCGGCGCTGGCCTCGGCACTCTTCGTCCTCACCGCGGCCCCGCTGCTCGTGCTGTACATCGGCGCGCTGCTGGCCAAGCTCGACTTCGCCGACCAGACCGAGGGATTCGCTCAAGGACTCGTCTCCGTGGCCCTGCTCTCGCTGCTCTTCGCCGGCCTCGGCCTGGTCATCGCCTCGGTCACCCCGCGGCGCGGCTTCGGCATCGCCGCCGTCATCGCCGTCCTGACCATCTCCTACGGCGCCGTCTCCACGCTCCAGGCCATCGCCGACGCGCAGAACAGCACCGGTTCCATTCCCTGGATCGGCCTGTTCTCGCCGGTCACCCTCATCGACGGCGTGCAGTCCGCGTTCCTGGGCGCCACCTCCGCCTTCCCGGGCGGGATCGGCCCGTCGGACGGGGAGGGCGTCGTCTACGTCCTCGTCGTCCTCGGCCTCATCGCCGCGAGCTACGGCCTCCTGATGCGCCGCTACCGAAGGGTCGGACTGTGACCACGCTCAGCATCGACCACGTCTCCCGCTGGTTCGGCAACGTGGTCGCCGTCAACGACATCACCATGACCATCGGCCCCGGCGTCACCGGCCTGCTCGGCCCCAACGGCGCCGGAAAGTCCACGCTCATCAACATGATGGGCGGCTTCCTGGCCCCCTCCACCGGCACGGTCACCCTCGACGGCCGGCCGGTCTGGCGCAACGAGGCGATCTACCAGCACATCGGCATCGTCCCCGAACGCGAGGCGATGTACGACTTCCTCACCGGCCGCGAATTCGTCGTCGCCAACGCCGAGTTGCACGGCCTGAGCGCCAAGGCCGCGCAGAAGGCACTGGCCACGGTCGAGATGGAGTACGCGCAGGACCGCAAGATCTCCACGTACTCCAAGGGCATGCGGCAGCGCGTGAAGATGGCGTCCGCCCTGGTCCACGACCCGTCGCTGCTGCTGCTCGACGAGCCCTTCAACGGCATGGACCCGCGCCAGCGCATGCAGCTCATGGACCTGCTGCGGCGCATGGGCGACGAGGGCCGCACCGTGCTGTTCTCCTCGCACATCCTCGAAGAGGTCGAGCAACTCGCCTGGCACATCGAGGTCGTCGTCGCGGGCAGGCACGCGGCCAGCGGCGACTTCCGCCGGATCCGCCGTCTGATGACCGACCGCCCGCACCGCTACCTGGTGCGATCCAGTGACGACCGCGCTCTCGCGGCCGCGCTGATCGCCGACCCGTCCACGTCCGGCATCGAAGTCGACCTCGCCGAGGGCGCCTTGCGCGTCCAGGCCGTCGACTTCGGCCGCTTCACCGCGCTGTTGCCGAGGGTCGCCAGGGACCACGGCATCCGGCTGCTGACGGTCTCGCCGTCCGACGAGTCCCTCGAGTCCGTGTTCTCTTACCTGGTCACGGCGTAGGAGGCCCTGATGTACGACCCCACAGTCGCCCGGCTCACCTACCGGGCCCTGCTCGGCCGTCGCCGGGCCCTCATCCTGGGCGCCCTGCCCCTGCTGCTGATCGCGATCTCCGTGGTGGTGCGCGGCCTCGCCGGCGCCGACGACCAGACGGCGTCCGACCTGCTCGGCGGGCTCGCGCTCGCCACGATGGTGCCGATCATCGGTGTCATCGCGGGCACGGGCGCGATCGGCCCGGAGATCGACGACGGTTCCGTGGTGTACCTGCTGTCCAAGCCGCTGAAGCGGCCGACGATCATCTTCACCAAGCTGATCGTGGCGATCGCGGTGACGATGGTGTTCTCGGCGCTGCCCACGCTCATCGCCGGCTTCATCCTCAACGGCAACGGCCAGCAGATCGCCGTCGCCTACACGGTGGCCGCGCTGGTCTCCTCCATCGCCTACGCGGCGGTCTTCCTGCTGCTGGGCACGGTGTCCCGGCACGCGGTGGTCTTCGGCCTCGTCTACGCCCTCGTCTGGGAGGCCCTGTTCGGCTCCCTGGTCCCGGGCGCGCGCACGCTCAGCGTCCAGCAGTGGTCGCTGGCCGTCGCCCACAAGGTGGCGGGTGGTGACCTCGTCACCTCGGACGTCGGACTGACCACGGCGACGGTGCTGCTGGTCGTGGTGACCGTGCTGGCCACCTGGTACGCGGGACAGAAGCTGCGGGCGCTGACGCTCGCCGGCGAGGAGTGACCGGCCCTGCCGGGGGCGGGGCGGGGCGGCCGCTTCTTGACGGTGGCCTCACCTGCGCCCCGGCACACTGGGCGGCACGGACATGACCAGGAGGACGGGGATGGCGGACGACGATGCGTTGAGCGGTGGTCGCGAGCGGGCCGAGGGTGAGGTCTGGAACGACCTTGTCCTGGACGAGGACTTCATACGGTCCGCCGAGACGTCCGAACCGTCCGCCCGGGCCCGGATGCTGACCGCTCGCTGGCGGACGGAGGAGCCCGAGCCGCAGCCCTGGCGCTCCGACGACCCGCCCGCGGGCTGGTTCTTCAGCAAGGCGCGCCGACGCCGGTGGCGCCGCCGGTAGCCGTCGCTCGGCCCGGGTCCTCGCACGGGCGTTTTATTCGGTGGCGCCCAACTCGTCCCATGGGCACAGTGGTTGTACCCGCGGGGCCGGAAGGGATCCGGTGCCACAGACTGGGAGGAGCTCGACGATGTCCATGCACGGCAGTCCGTCGAGTTCCCTTCAGGGCAGCCAGGGGCGGGTTCCGGAGTAGTTAGCCCTCCGTCGAACCCGTTCCGTACAGGGGAGCTGCCCGGGGCGGCCGCTTCGAGCACGCGAATGGTCGCTCTCGCGTGGGCCGCCCACCCGGAGGATTGGCCGAGAGGCAAGGCACCGGCTTGCTAAGCCGTGGTCGGGGGTAACCTCGCGCACGTTCGATCCGTGCATCCTCCGCGAGGCGTTGTCACTGGGACTTGGCGGGAGTCGTGCCGGTGGGTCGGCCTGGTGGCGCCGTCAGGTCGTCAGGTCGTCAGCTCGTCAGCTCGGCGGGTGGTGCTGATGGGATTCTGGGTGCGGGCCCGTCGTGGCTGGTCGCGCAGTTCCCCGCGCCCCTGATCGCCTACGGCGATGGGCCCACCCGTTGCGTCCGCGCCTGCGTGCGGACGGCCCTGATCGCCTACGGCGATGGGCCCACCCGTTGCGTCCGCGCCTGCGTGCGGACGGCCCTGATCGCCTACGGCGATCGGCCCACCCGTTGCGTCCGCGCTCCGTGTGGACGCCCCTGATCGCCTACGGCGGGCGGCGCGACCTTCGCATCCCCGTGGTCCTGATCGCCTACGGCGGTCGGCTCGACTGTTGCGTCCGCGCCTGCGTGCGGACGCCCCTGATCGTCTTCGGCGGTCGGCGCGGGCCGTCGGGTTTGCGGTTACCGCGTCCCCCTGCTCCTGATCGTCTACGGCGGTCGGGCGTCCGCCCACGCCGCCGCGCTCGCGTCTCTGATCGTCCGCGGTCGTTCGGCTTGGCGGGGTGGGGGGTGAGCACCAGCCTCGCCCCCGCAACCCACACAGCACCGCAATACCTATGCGGACAGCATGCCTTCCAGGGTGACGGCGATGCCGTCGTCGTCGTTGGAGGTGGTTACCTCGTCGGCTACGGCCTTCAGTTCCTCATGGGCGTTGGCCATGGCTACGCTGCGGGACGCCCAGGCGAACATCGGGATGTCGTTGGGCATGTCGCCGAAGGCGATCGTGTCAGCGGCCTTGAGGCCCAGGCGGCGGGCCGCGAGGGAGAGGCCCGTGGCCTTGGAGAGGCCCAGGGGGAGCAGCTCCACGATGCCCGCGCCCGCCATCGCGACCGTGACGAAGCCGCCCGCGGCCCGTCGGGCCGCCGCGGCCAGCGCGTCGTCCGACAGCTCGGGATGCTGTATGTAGATCTTGCTCAGCGGGGCGGACCAGAGGTCGGACGCATCTGTGAACGGCGTCGACGGCAGCGCGCCGGTGAGGGCGTAACCGGGGCCGACCAGCACATCCCCGTCCAGGCCGTCGCGGCTGGCCGCCAGGTACAGCGGGCCGATCTCCGCCTCGATCTTGGCCAGCGCCACACCGGCGAGCTGCCGGTCCAGGGTCACCGAGGTCAGCAGGCGGTGCGCGCCGGCGTCGTAGACCTGGGCGCCCTGGCCGCAGACCGCGAGGCCGTCGTAGCCGAGGTCGTCGAGGATGTGCCGGGTCCAGGGGACCCCGCGGCCCGTCACCACGATGTGCGCGGCCCCCGCCGCGGTGGCCGCGGCGAGGGCGTCACGGGTGCGCTGCGAGATCGAGTCGTCGGAGCGCAGCAGCGTCCCGTCGAGGTCGGTCGCGATCAGGCGGTAGGGGAACGCGGTGGTCACTTGGCCACCGGCTCCAGGATCTCCCGGCCGCCGAGGTACGGGCGCAGCACCTCGGGCACGTAGACGGAACCGTCGGCCTGCTGGTGGTTCTCCAGGATCGCGACGATCGTGCGCGGGACGGCGCACAGCGTGCCGTTGAGCGTGGCCAGCGGGCGGACCTGCTTGCCCTCGCGGACACGGATCGACAGCCGGCGGGACTGGAACTCGGTGCAGTCCGAGGTCGAGGTCAGCTCGCGGTACTTGCCCTGCGTCGGGATCCACGCCTCGCAGTCGAACTTGCGGGCGGCCGAGGAGCCGAGGTCACCGGAGGCGACGTCGATGACCCGGAACGGCAGCTCCAGCGAGGACAGCCACTGCTTCTCCCACGCCAGCAGACGCTGGTGCTCGGCCTGCGAGTCCTCGGGCTTGACGTACGAGAACATCTCGACCTTGTCGAACTGGTGGACGCGGAAGATGCCCTTGGTGTCCTTGCCGTGCGAGCCGGCCTCGCGGCGGAAGCAGGGCGAGAAGCCCGCGTAGCGCAGCGGGAGCTTGTCCGCGTCGATGATCTCGTCCATGTGGTACGCGGCGAGGGGGACCTCGGAGGTGCCGACCAGGTAGAGGTCGTCCTTGTCGAGGTGGTAGACGTCCTGGGCCGCCTGCCCGAGGAAGCCGGTGCCCGCCATGGACTGGGGGCGGACCAGGGCCGGGGTGAGCATCGGCGTGAAGCCGGCGGCCGTGGCCTGGGCGATCGCCGCGTTGACCAGGGCCAGCTCGAGCAGGGCGCCGACGCCGGTGAGGAAGTAGAAGCGGGAGCCGGAGACCTTCGCGCCGCGCTCGACGTCGATCGCGCCGAGGATCTGACCGAGCTCCAGGTGGTCCTTGGGCTCGAAGCCCTCGGCGCCGAAGTCGCGGATCGCGCCGTGCGTCTCGAGGGTGACGAAGTCTTCTTCGCCGCCCACGGGCACGTCGGGGTGCACGAGGTTGCCGAGCCGCTGGAGGAGCTCCTGTGTCTCGGTGTCGGCGGCGTCGCGCTCGGCGTCGGCCACCTTGACGTCGGCGGCGAGCTGGCTCGCCTTCTTCAGGAGCTCGGCCTTCTCGTCCGCGGAGGCCTTGGGGATGAGCTTGCCGAGCGACTTCTGCTCGGCGCGCAGCTCGTCGAAGCGGACGCCGGACGACCTGCGCCGCTCGTCGGCGGACAGGAGGGAGTCGACGAGCGCGACGTCCTCTCCACGGGCACGCTGGGAAGCGCGCGCACGGTCGGGGTCCTCACGGAGCAGGCGAAGGTCAATCACGCGGCCAAGGCTACCCGTGCGGGGTTGCGGCTCACGACACCATTCCGCACCGTGCGCGACCCGTTCCGAATCATGGCTTACGTTGCGTTATGAGTGAATTGCCCAACGTGTCAATAAAAAGTGTCTCACTCCCTGGGACGGGGCATGAGGCGGGCGCCTCGTTGACTCGATTCCCTTGCGAGAGGGGGGACTTGGGGGAGGTGTTGTCCACAGGTGGCCCCGCTCCCCGAACGGTTATCCACAGGGTGTGCGAAAGATCTGTGGACATGGGAATTGATCATTCCGATACCGCCGTGCGGGTTGGGTAATTCCTTGCCCAAACCCGACCCCGACCCTCTTTCGGGTGGAAATGGGCCGCCCCAAAGGGTTGATCGAAGGAAACGGAAGGAAACAAGTGGGCGAAGGGTGACCCTAGGGGTGGGGGCCTCAGCAGGGCGCTGTAGGGCGATTTGTCGACCGGGTGGCACTTCGTTGTCGACTTGTCCCCAGGTCGAGAAGCGGCCCTGTGGATAACTTCTGTGGATAACGAAGATGTGCAGATAGGACCGGCCGGATGTGCAGACAGGACCGGCCGGGACGGCTTCTAGAACCGGCCGTCCTGGCAGCGCGCCACCCAGTCCGCCGCCGTCACGAACTCCCTGTCCGAGGTCCCGGGCAGCGGAGCCGCCACGTCCGCCACGCTGACTTCCGCGCGGGGGTACGAGCCCAGGAAGCGCACCTCACGGCAGATCCGCTTCAGCCCCATGAGTGCCTCGGCCATCCGGCGGTCGGAGATGTGGCCCTCGGCGTCGACGCAGAAGCAGTAGTTGCCGATACCGGCGCCGGTCGGGCGGGACTGGAGCAGCATGAGGTTGACGCCCCGGGTCGCGAACTCGCCCAGCAGGTCGCGCAGGCCACCGGGGTGGTCGTCGCGCTGCCACAGGACGATGGACGTCTTGTCCGCGCCGGTCGGTGCCGCGGGCCGGGCGGGCCTGCCCACCAGCACGAAGCGGGTCTGGGCGTTCTCGGCGTCGTGGATCTCGGTCTCCAGGGCGGTCAGCCCGTACCGGGCGGCCGCGAACTCGCCCGCGAAGGCGGCGTCGTAACGGCCCTCCTGGACCAGCCGGGCCGCGTCCGCGTTCGAGGCGGCCGACTCCCAGGCGGCTTCCGGCAGGTTCGCCTTCAGCCAGTTGCGGACCTGCGGCTGCGCGGCCGGATGTGCGGAGACCGTCTTGATGTCAGCGAGCTTCGTGCCGGGCCGGACCAGCAGCGCGAAGGTGATCGACAGCAACACCTCGCGGTAGATCATCAGCGGGGTGCCCGCGACCAGCTCGTCCAGGGTCGTGGTGATCCCGCCCTCGACGGAGTTCTCGATGGGCACGAAGGCGGCCTCGGCCTCGCCGGTGCGCACCGCGTCCAGCGCGGACTGCACCGACACGTACGGGATCAGCTGGCGGGTGGCCGACTCCGGAAGCGTGCGCAGGGCGACCTCCGTGAAGGTGCCCTCGGGGCCGAGATACGCATAGCTCGCTGGCATGACCTCACCCTAATGGCCCTTGCCGAAGCAGGTGTACGTGTATCAGGACAGCCCCACGCAGGAATGAATCCGCCCGGGGAGGCGTAACTTCCCGTCCCGGCCTTTCCGGCTCCCGGCCTTTCCGGCTCCCGGCCTTCCCGTCCCGGACGTCGAGCCTCGGGCGTCAAGCCCCGGTCTTCCCGCCCCGGGGTTCACGCCTCCAGCAGGCGCTGCCCCACGTACTCGCCCTTCGCCGCCCCGCCCGGCACCGCGTACAGACCGCTCGCCTCGTGGCGGATGTACCGCGACAGGGCGTCGCCGCGGTCCAGCTTGCGCTGCACGGTGACGAAGCCGCGCAACGGGTCCGCCTGCCAGCAGACGAACAACAGGCCCGCGTCCGGGGTGCCGTCCGGGTCGATGCCGTCGTGGTAGGAGAAGGGTCGCCGCAGCATGGCGGCGCCGCCGTTCTGGTCGGGGCGGGTGATACGGGCGTGCGCGTTGATGGGGACGACCAGATCGCCGTTCGCGTCGGTCTTCTCCAGGTCCATCGCGGTCGTCTCGGTGCCGCCGGACAGCGCGGCCCCGTCGGTCTTGCGGCGCCCGATGACCTGCTCCTGCGCCTTTCCCGAGAGCTTCTCCCAGTCGTCGAGGAGCATGCGGATACGGCGTACGACGGCGTAGGAGCCGTCAGCCATCCATGCCGGGTCCTTCGTGCTGTCCGCCGGGACGAAGATGCGCTGGTCGAAGTCCGACTCGGTGGGCTTGGGATTGCGGGTGCCGTCCAGCTGACCCATCAGGTTGCGGGCCGTCATGGGGTGGGCGGTGGCGCCCGGCGTCCGGTTGAAGCCGTTCATCTGCCAGCGGACCCTGGCCGCCGCGCCCGCGTCCTTCTGGATCGCGCGCAGGGCGTGAAAGGCGACCAGGGCGTCGTTCGCGCCGATCTGCACCCACAGGTCGCCGTTGCTGCGCGTCTTGTCGAGGTGGTCGGAGGAGAAGTCGGGGAGCGGGTCCAGGGCGACCGGGCGCTGCTTCTCCAGGCCGGTGCGGGTGAAGAAGCTGTTGCCGAAACCGAAGGTGACCGTCAGCGAGGAGGGTCCGGCGTCCCGGGCCACGTCGGTGTCGTCGGTGGCGGTGGCCTCGCCCGCCATCAGCCGCCGGGCCGTCTCCGACCAGCGGCGCAGCAGCGCGGCGGCCTCCTTGCGGCCCGTGCCGGCGGCGAGGTCGAAGGCGACGAGATGGCCGCGGGCCTGGAGACCCTGGGTGATGCCCGGCTGATGTTTCACGTGGAACATCGCCTCGCCGGCGCCGATCGAGGACAGCGGGGTCGCCTGTGAGGGCGCGGCCGTGTAGCCGACGGCCCCGCCGGCCGCGCCGAGCGCGAGCCCGGTGGCGCCGGCGGTGCCGAGCAGCCTGCGCCGCGTCAGCCCCTCGGAACCCTCGACGGGGGAGGGGGTGTCCGAGGGGGCACCCTCCTCTGTGTCCACGGGGGTGCGGGCCTCGGGGCGGGACTGCGGAATGGACTGGTCGGGCATGGTGCGGTTCAGCCGATCTGCGCGTTCTTGGAGACGGTCACCTGGTCGATGTCGGAGGTCCGCACGGTCACGGAGATCTCCCACTCGCCGGCCATGGGGATCTGCACGCCGTTCGCCGACCAGTGGCCGGTCGTGATGTGGTCGGGGGTGACGGGCAGCGGCCCGATGTCCTTGGCTTCGAGGGTGAAGGCGACCTTGACCTCGGGCACGTCGAAGGCGCGGCCGTTGGGGCGGGTCACATAGACGTGCATCTCGTTGGCGCCGGTGCGCGCGGGGTCGAGGTCGACGCTGACCACGCCCTTGCCGTCCGTGCCGCCGGTGTCGAAGGACATGTCCAGGGTCAGGGCGCCCGACGCGGAGTCCCCCGTGGAGGACGAGGAGGAGGACGAGGCCCGGCCGGCCGCAGCGGCGTCCTGCTCCGTACGGCCGGGTTCGGTCGAGGTCAGGACGGTCGTGACGGCGAGCAGCACGACGGCGACGCCGGCCTCGGCGAGCACCGAGCGGCGCAGGCCGAAGCGTTGGGGGTCGGCGTCCCGTTGCCGCTTCTGCCGGGTGGCGTCGACGGCGGCCCGCTGCCGGGCGAGCTGCGCGGCCCGCTTGGCGTTCCCGGAGCCGGGCTCGGCGTCGCCGGACGCCTGCTTGACGGTGTCGCCGGTCGCGGCCGACGCCGTGACGCGTTCCTTCTCGGGTGCGGACTCGCGTACCGCTTCCTTGGTGGTCGTGTCCGCCAGCCGTGCCGTCCACCGCCGTGAGACCGACGCGACGCCGACGAGCAGCGCCACGAGTCCGATCTTGACGAGCAGCAGCTGGCCGTAGCGGGTGTCGGTGAACGCGGACCAGGAGCCGAGCTGGCGCCAGGACTGGTAGGTGCCGGTGGCGACCACGACGAGGACGCTGCTGAAGGCCAGCCGGGAGAAGCGGCGTGCGGCGGGGGCCTCGACGGGCCGGTCGGCGGGTGCCCGGTACAGGGCGACGAGGAGTGCGGTGAGTCCGCCGAGCCAGGTCGCGACCGCCAGCAGGTGCAGCACGTCGACCGGCATGGCGATGCCGGGCTGGAGTCCGGTCGAGGCGTGCTCGGCCATGGCCCAGCTGGCCGCGAGTCCGGCGGCCACGACGGTTCCGCCGATGGCGAGTCCGAAGGTCAGGTCCCGCTTCTCCTCGCCCTCGCGCTTGTCGTACGCGCCGAAGAGCACGGCGATGAACAGCGCGGCCGCGGCGAGCAGCAGCAGCCGCGACACCAGGGCCGCGCCCGTCTTGGTCTGGAGGACCTCCCCGAGGAGGTCGAGGTCGAAGATGTCACCGGCCTTGCCGGAGCTGGTGTAGGAGCCGCGCAGGAGAAGCAGGAACAGGGTGGCCGCGGTCATCGCGACCCAGCCGGAGACGACGAGCCGCTGCAGGGCCCGTACACCGGTGCCACGCTGCCAGCAGGCGAGCACGAAGGCGGCCCCGCCGGTCATCACGATGAACCCGGCGTACGACACGTACCGGCCGAAGCCGTAGAGCCAGCCGACGACGCCTCCGCCGGCCGCCTGGTCGGACACCGAGACGCTGGTCTTGGAAGGGGAGCCGATGGAGAAGGTGTAGGCGCCGGCGACGGGATGGCTGTCGGCGGACACCACCTGGTAGGTCACCGTGTAGGTGCCGTCGGGCAGCCCCGAGTGCAGTTGCACGGCGTAGGTCGTGCCGCTGACCTCGGACGGCTTGCCGGTGTCGACCCGGGTGCCCTTGGGGTCCAGGACGCGCAGCGAGTCGTCGTTCATGGAGACGGTCTCGGAGAAGGTCAGCGACACCTGTGTGGGCGCCTTGTCGACCACCACCCCCTGCGCGGGGTCGCTGCCGGTCAGCGCGGCGTGCGCGGATGCGGGCCCGGCGGCGGCCAGGAGCGCACCGGTGACCGCCAGGAACAGCAGCACGAGCATCCGGACGCGGGGGACGATGGTCTGCGTCAAGGTGGTCCCTCCCTCAGTGGCCGGTCTTCGGGTTGTACGTGGCGGACTCCACCGGAATCTCGACCTCGACGGGGTCGGACGCGGCGAAGTGCAGCTCGACGGTCACCGTCCTGCCCCGTACCGGCTTGCTCTTCAGCTTCTCGAACATCAGGTGGTTCCCGCCGCTCTTGAACACGAGTTGACCGTGCGCGGGCACGTCCAGGGACGTGACCTCCTCCATCGACGACCCGACGGTCTCGTGGAGGGTGACGCTGTCCGCCGCGGTGCTCGTCACGGAGGTCAGCTCGTCCTTCGTACCGCCCTTGTTGACGATGGTCAGGAAGCCGGCGGCCATGGTGTCCGAGACGGGCTGCGGGATGTAGGCGGCCCGGACGGACAGTTCGGCCCGCCCGTCGGAGTCCGACCCGCACCCCGTGAGCAGCAGCGCCCCGGTGATCACGGTGAGGGGCGCGGCGAGCAGCCGGACGGGCCCGGCGGGCTTCGCACGCCTCACGGGTTCGCGCCCTTGACGATCTTGGGGAGGTCCTTGGTGTAGTCGTCGACGGTGGCGTCCTCGCCGTACAGGAGGTATCCCCCGTCGGTCTTCGGGGAGAAGGCGACGACCTGGGTGCCGTGGGTGGAGACGATCTTGCCGTTCTTGTCCTTGTGCGGCGCCTCGACGGAGATGCCGAGGGTGCGGGCGGCGGCCTGGATGGTCGCGAACTTCCCGGTCAGGCCGACGACCTGCGCGTCGATGCCCTTGAGCCACTTGCCGAGCGCGGCCGGGGTGTCGCGGTCCGGGTCGGTGGTGACGAAGACGACGCGCAGCTCGTCCTGCTCGGCCTGGGACAGCTGCTTCTTGGCGACGGCGATGTTGTTCATCGTCAGCGGGCAGACGTCCGGGCAGTTGGTGTAGCCGAAGTAGATCAGCGTCGGGTGGCCCGCGGTCTCCTTGCGGAGGTCGTAGCTCTTGCCCTGGGTGTCGGTGAGGACCAGGTCGGGCTTGGTGAAGGGCTGGTCGAGCACGGTCGCGGCCTGCTGCTTGCCGTCCTCGGAGACGACGGCGACGGGGCTGCCGCCGCTGTCGCCGCTGCCGCAGGCGGAGAGGGTGAGGGTGGCGGCGGCGAGCAGCGCGGCCACGGCGAACGTCTTCTTGCGCATAGAAAAATGTCCCAGATGTGTGAACTCCGGCGCGCACCGGGGTGTACGGGGCGGGTTGTACGACAGGGGCGTGCGTACGGCCCCGGTGCGCACCGTCGAGAAGCAGGCGTCGGGCGACGACGGCCGCCCGACGCGGGGGTGGGGCTCAGGCCTCGGTCGTGGTCCGGCGGCGGCCGGCGAGGACGCCGTACGCCACACCGGCTGCGCCGACGACGATGCCGACCACGCCGAGGACCCGGGCGGTGGTGTCACTGCTGTCGGAGTCGGAGGCCGCCTCGGTCGTCGAGGCGGCCGCCTTGGCGTCGTCGGCGGACTCGTCGGAGGCGTCCTCGGCGGTCGTGCCGTGGGAGTGCTCGTCCTCGGAGGCGGCGGCCAGGGCGAGCACGGGGGCCGGGTTCTCCGGCTCCTCCGCGCCGTCCTCCTGGACCTCGATCCAGCGCACGACCTCCTTGTTGGAGTACGTCTGGATCGCCTTGAAGACGAGTTCGTCGGCGTCCTCGGGGAGCGCGCCGACGGAGACCGGGAACTTCTGGAAGTAGCCGGCCTCGATGCCCTTGCCGGTGGCGGTCCAGGTGATCTTGGAGACGGCCTCGGAGATCTGCTTGCCGTGCAGCTCGATGGGCTTGGCGAGCTTCGACTTGGTGACCTCGATCTTCCAGCCGTTGATCGGCTCCGGCATCGCGGAGGCCAGCGGGTGGTCGGTCGGGAAGGTGACCTCGAGCCTGGTGGTCGAGGCGTTGTCCCGCTCGTTGGGAACCTTGAAGTCGACGACCGCGTAGCCGCCCTTGGCGGCGGTGCCCTCGGCGGCGACGCTGACGTGCGCGAAGGCGGGCGAGGACAGGACGAGAACGGCGGAACCGGCGACGGCAGCGGCGGCGGCGACGCGGGAGGCGATACGAGAGGCCTTCATGACAGCGAGCACTCCACTCTGAGTGAATCTGCGGGTGAGAGAGGCGTGGGCACGGAGGTGCGCACGCGCGCGTGCCGCACGACAGCGGCCGTTCCCCCCGGGTGCGGTGGAGTGCTGGTCGTGTCGCGTCAGGCAGCGAGGACGAGAAGGGATACGTCCGGCGGGCCGCGCCTGATCACCGAGTGCTGGAGTGCGGTGGTACGGGGTGCGGGCGCTGTCGCGAGCAGGGCGGTGCGCGGTACGCGCGGTCCCGCCCCGGGTACGGCGGGCAGCCCGGCGAGCAGGGCGCGCGCCAGTGCGAGCGCCCCGCGCAGGGAGCGTACGAGCGCCCCCTCGGCGATGCCGTGGGCCGACAGGGCGAGCAACCGCAGCAGGGCCGTGTCGCCGCGCCGCAGCAGCCATCCGGCGGCGACGGCCGCGAGGAGGTGGCCGAGCAGCATGGGCAGGGACGGCAGCAGGGACATCGAGGTGCCGGCGGTGGTCAGTGCGTCCGCGGGGTGGTGCGCGGATCCCATCCCGCTCATGCCGCTCATGTCCGCAGCGCCCGCGGCGGCGTCGCCGTCGCCACCGCTCGTGTAGAGCCGGGCGTCGACGAGGATCCGCTGGGCCTGGGCGGGGCTGATCGCCGCCGCCGTTGCCCCGCACACCAGCCGGGCCGCCCGGGCGACGAGCGTGGCGTCGGACATGGCCGACGCCGTGGTGGAGGCGGAAGCGGTGACGGAAGCAGTGACCGAGGCGGTGTGCTGGCCGAGTCCGAACAGCGTGTGCAGCACGGTCTGCCCGACCGCGAGGAGCACCGCTATGCCCGGCAGCGAGCGCTCGCGTCCGGCGAGCGGTACCACGACCGCGAGGGCGCCCAGGAATCCCGCGCCCAGTGTCCACAGCGGAACCGTGGCGCAGGAGGCGATGGTGTGCCCGGCCGCGGCCAGCACGACGCAGACCGCGGCGAACACCGAGGCCCGCAGCAGCCGTAGATCGCGACCTGAGCGCTCGCTGTGGGGGGCAGTCATGGCGGGCTCATCATCGCACTGGCCTCACCGCGGCCATACGGCAGGTCCACAAGATTCCGTACGATGCGGAAGATCACCTTCTGTGATGACTGGTGCGACTGATGACCCTGAGTCCTACATACACCGATTTCATAGCCGCGGGCATCCCCCATATGGGCGGCATCACGTGGAATTCGCGCTTACGCAGGGCCTTGAGGGGCAATACGTATCGGTATGTCGAGCCGCGGCCTGGAGGCTGGAGCATGAGCATCTGGTGGTCACTCCATCTGCGGCGTGATGCCGCGAGCGTTCCGCTCGCCCGCCGCCTGCTGCTCGGCACGATGGAGACGGCGGGCGTCGATCCCGACGTCAGTTACGACCTCTCCGTCGCCCTGAGCGAGGCCTGTGCCAACGCCGTCGAGCACGGCGGGGGCGCCGCGCGCGGCGGCTGTTCGGAGGCGTACCGCGTCACCGCCTATCTCGACGGCGAGAAGTGCCGCATCGAAGTCGCCGACTCGGGGCCGGGTTTCGCCGGCGGGCGCACCTCCCGGGCCGACCGCTCCGTCCACAGCGACACCTACGCCGAGCACGGCCGCGGCCTCTACCTCATCCAGGAACTCGCCGACCATGTCCACATCGGCAACAAGCCGGGGCGCAACGGCGCGGTGGTGAGTTTCGACAAGATCCTCAAGTGGCGCAAGGACGCTCCTCTCATGGCCGTCTGACCGTCCGTCAGGCGCGCCGGGCGCCGATCTTGGCCGGTCAGGGCCGGTAGGAGTCCTTCCGGCAGCGGGAGTTCAGCTTTCTCAGCACTCACAGGTTCCTCTCAGCGTTCCCCCATGCCGCTGACTGGTGGCGTTCCTACGTTCATGTTCATGACGGGAAACCACAAAGACTCCACCATCACCCGGCGTCGCGCCCTCGCGGTGACCGGCGGCACGGTCGCGGCCGGCGGACTCGCCGTCGCCGGGTACCAGTCGGCCTTCGCGGACACGGCCGCGGACACCGAGGCGAGCGCGTCGGCGTCCGCCACCTCGACCTCGACGAGCAGCAGCTGCATGACGCTGATGACGAGCGTCACGGAAGGGCCCTACTACCTCGACGGTGCCTTGGTGCGCAAGGACATCACCGAGGGCAAGAGCGGTGTGCCGCTGACCCTGCGCCTCACCGTCGTCGACGCCACCGACGGCTGCACGCCGGTCCCCGGAGCCGCCGTCGAGATCTGGCACTGCGACGCCTGGGGCTACTACTCCGGCTACACGACCGCCAACCCCGGCGGCTCGGCCCCGGCGGAGAGCGAGGACGGCTCCACCGCCGACGACAACACGTACCTGCGTGGCTACCAGATCGCCAACGCCAACGGGGTCGTCAAGTTCGAGACGATCTTCCCGGGCTGGTACACCCCGCGCACCTGCCACATCCACCTCAAGGTGCACACGGGCGGCGAGAAGGAGGACGGCACCTACGAGGGCGGCAAGGTCAACTACACCGGCCAGCTCTTCTTCCCCGACGACGTCGCCGAGGAGATCTTCACGCTGGAGCCCTACTCCCGGCACTCCGGCAGCTACACCACCCTCGACAACGACATGGTCTACGACGGCGGTGGCACCTCCAGCGGCCTGCTGACCCTGAAGGCCGTGCACAAGGCCGACCCCTCCAAGGGCTACAAGGGGTCCATCACCCTGGGTGTCGACCCCGACGCCGAGAGCACCGGCGCGGGCAGCGGAGGCGGCGGCACGCCCCCGAGCGGCGAAGCCCCGACGGGCACCCCGCCGAGTGACGCCCCGTCGGCCTCCGCCTCCTCATAAGGTCGGGACATGACAAGCCGTGAGGACGAGGCGCTCGCGCGGGCCGCGGTGGCCGCGCTGACGGGGCAACTGGCCCTGGCTCCCAAGCCGGGCCTGCCCGACCCACGCGACCTGGCCGCCCGCGTCACCCGCAAGGACCACTGCGGGCTGCGCTGGTCGGCCAAGGCGCTCGCACCCGGCCTCGCGGCGATGGCCGCGGCCGCCCGCCGCACCGGCGAACCCACGCCCCGGCTCCGCGCGGAGCTGGGCGCGATCGGGAGGTGCACCGAACACTCGGTGGGCCTCGCCGGCGGCGGGCACCGGGGCGCGCTGTGGACGCTCGGCCTGCTGGTCGCGGCGGCCGCCCTCGACACCCGCGCGCGGGGCGTCGACGTCGCCGCGACCGCCAAGCGGATCGCCGCCCACCCCGACCGGGCGGCTCCACGGCGGCCCTCGCGAGGCGCGACGGTCTCGGCGAAGTACGGCGCGGCCGGCGCCCGCGGCGAGGCACGCGCCGGATTCCCGCACGTACGGCGGGCCCTGGACGCGCTCGCCGCGGCCCGCTCGGCCGGCGCGGACGAGCCCGAGGCGCGACTCGACGCCCTGCTCACCGTCATGTCGACGCTCCAGGACACCGAACTCCTGCACACCGCGGGCCCCCTGGGTCTGCGTCATGTGCAGGCCGGTGCCCGCGGCATCCTGGAGGCGGGCGGTACGGCGACCCCGGCAGGCCGCGCGGCCCTCTCCGACCTCGACACCGACCTCCACACGCGCGCGTGGAGCCCACGCGGCAGCGCGGGCCTCCTGGCGGGCGCGCTCTTCGTGGACGCCCTGCCCGTCGCCGTACTCACCCGGGCGGCCTGAGCCGGACGAGGACGGGGCTCTTCAAGCCGCCTCAGGGCGTGCTCAGTGCGTGCTCAGGGTGTGCGGTGCCGTCAGGTCGCCGGGATCAACGCGACCGGGGGCTCGGTCGTCCGGTCGGCTGCGGCCCGCCGGGCCGCCGGGCCCATCGCGTACGACGCCGCGACCATCGCCGCGCCCAGCAGCAGCCAGCCCGGCGTGCCCCACTCGACCAGCAGCCAGGTCAGGACCAGCGGGCCGAGGGTACGGGCCACCGTGACGCCGGTGCCGAACAACCCCTGGTACTCGCCTACGCGGTCGGCCGGCGCCAGGTCGAAGGAGAGCTGCCAGGAGCCCGCGGACTGCCCCATCTCCGCGACCACCTGCAGCACCGACCCCAGCACCAGCACGCCCGTCGCAACCCACGGCGAGGCACCCGCGGACAGGGCGAACACCGCGCACGCGGCGCACATCACCCAGCCCGCCCGGCGCACCGCGCGCGTGGCGCTCGCCAGTCCCGTCACGCCACGCGCCGCCCGTACCTGGAACACCGTCACCACGGCGGTGTTGAGCACGAACAGCGCGGAGACCAGCCAGGCGGGCGCCCCGGTCCGCTCGGTGATCCACAGCGGCAGCACCAGACTGAGCAGCGGCATCCGCAGCAGCAGCACGGTGTTCAGGAGCGCCACCAGGGCGTACGGCCGGTCCCGCAGCACGCCCAGGCCGCTCCCGCGCGGACGGACGCCTCCAGGGGCCACCCGGGGCAGTCCGGCGAGCAGCGAGGCGCACACCAGGAAGCTCACCGCGTCGACCACGAACACCGCGAGGTACGCGTCCCGTGTCCCGGCGTGCAGCGCGAGCCCGCCGAGCCCGGCGCCCACCGCCAGACCCGCGTTCAGCGTCGCCTGGAGCCGCGCGAGCAGCCCCGTCCGCTCCCCGGCGGGCACCAGCCCGGCCAGCAGGGACTGCCGGGCCGCCGCGAGCCCCGACTGCGCGGCCGCGTACCCGCACGCCACGAGCACGAACGGCACGAACCCGCGCACGAGGGTGAAGGAGGCCACCGCGAGCCCGGTCGCGAGGGCCAGCAGCACCGCCGTCCCACGCGCCCCGCGCCGGTCGGCCAGTCGCCCCAGCGGCACCCCGGCCAGTGAGCCGACCGCCCACCCGAGGGTGAGCCCGAGGCCCACACGCGCGGGGGCGAGACCGATCACCTGGGTGAAGTACAGGGCCGACGTCGTGTAGTACGCGCCGTCCCCGACCGAATTGCTCAACTGGGCGAGAGCGAGCAGCCGCCTTGGGCGAGTCTTCGACATACCGATGACGCTAGATCCGCAGTGGGCCGCTCGACAGCACCAATCACAGGCCGTGAAGCTGGTCCAATCCGGGGCAGACCCGGGGCCGATCCGGGTTCGTTCCGAGGCCGATCCCGTCCGACCCTGGTCTGATCTGAGGCCGGTCCCCGTCGGACCCGTGGCCGGTCCCGGTCGGACCCGTGGCCGGTCCCCGTCGGACCCGTGGCCGGTCCCCGTCGGACCCGTGGCCGGTCCCCGTCGGACCCGGACCGGATCCGTGGCCGGGGCGGGTTCGGGTCGGACAGGAATCACGGCGTGGGGCCCGTCGACCAGGTCGTCGGCCGCGCCGTCGTCAAGGCCGCCGGGTCCGGTCCCGGTCAGTTCAGGCCCAGGACCTTCGTCAGTACGTCCAGCGCCTCCGGATACAGCCGCTCCCGGGGCGTCCCGTACCCCACGACCAGCCCTTGGGGACGTCCCGCGCCGGGAGTGTGCCAGTGCTCGCCGAGACGGCCCACCGCGAGCCCCTCCGCCTCGGCGCGCGCGAGCACCTCCGCCTCGTCGTCGACCTCCACCAGCGCGTGCAGCCCGGCCGCGATCCCGCGCACGCCCCGGCGCGCGCCCACCCGTTCCAGGAGCAGGTCCCTGCGGCGGCGGTATCGCAGCCGGCACGCGCGCACGTGCCGGTCGTAGGCGTGGCTGTGGATCAGCTCGGTGAGCGCGAGCTGCCCGATGGACTCGGTGTGGTGGTCGCTGTGCAGCTTGGCGTCGGCGACCGCGTCCACCAGCTGCGGCGGCAGCACCATCCAGCCGAGCCGCAGCGCGGGCCCGAGCGTCTTGGAGGCGGTGCCCAGATAGACGACCTGCCCCGGCGCCATCCCCTGGAGCGCGCCGACCGGCTGCCGGTCGTAGCGGAACTCCCCGTCGTAGTCGTCCTCGACGATCAGCCCGTCACGCGCGCGTGCCCACTCGGTCAGCGCCCGTCGCCGCCCCGGATGCAGCGTCACACCGGTCGGGTACTGGTGCGCGGGCGTGACGACCACGGCCCCGGCGTCGCCCAGTTCCCCGACGCGCACCCCGCGCTCGTCCACCGGAACCGGCGTCACGGTCCCGCCGTTGTGTCGTACGACCTCGCGGTGGAAGGGCAGCCCCGGGTCCTCCATCGCGATCCCGGCGTCGCCCAGCACGCGCGTGAGGAGCGCGAGGCCCTGCACGTACCCGGAGGTGATCACGATCCGCTCCGGCGGTGCGATGACGCCCCGCGCCCGCCCCAGATACCCCGAGAGGGCGGTGCGCAGCTCGATGCGGCCGCGCGGGTCGCCGTAGTCGTACGCCAGTGAGGGCGCCGTCGCGATGGCCCGGCGCAGCGCGCGCAGCCAGGCCGCGGCCGGGAACGCCCCCACGTCCGGGCTCCCGGGCCGCAGGTCGAAACGCGGCTCACGCGCGCGTGCGGCGGCGCCCGTCGGTTCGGCGGCGTCGGAGGGCAGGGCCGCGACCCGGGTGCCCGAGCCCTGCCGCGCCGTCAGATAGCCCTCGGCGACCAGCTGGTCGTAGGCGGCCTTCACCGTGTTGCGCGAGATGCCGGTCTCGGCCGCGAGCCGCCGGGTGGCCGGCAGCCGGCTGCCGGGCGCCAGCCTCCCCTCCCGCACGGCGTCCCGCAGAGCCCGCTCCAGCCCGGCCCGCCGCCCTTCGGCGGCATCCGGTTCCAGATGCAGGTCGACGCCGACCCCGGACCAGAAGTCGTTCACACAGTCCCCCCTGGACGGTCCCCCGGATCCACCGGATCCCCCTGGACATGTCGATGGCCGGGCACCCGTCAGTACCCGGCCGTCGACCATCGATGTGTCAGCCCTTCAGCGAAGCCATCCAGGCCTCGACCTCGTCGGAGCGGCGCGGCAGGCCGTCCGACAGGTTCCGGTTGCCGTCCTGGGTGACGAGGATGTCGTCCTCGATCCGGACGCCGATCCCCCGGTACTCCTCGGGCACCGTCAGGTCGTCGGCCTGGAAGTACAGCCCGGGTTCGACCGTCAGCACCATGCCGGGCTCCAGCGTCCCGTCGACGTACGACTCCACGCGCGCGGCGGCGCAGTCGTGGACGTCCATGCCGAGCATGTGACCGGTGCCGTGCAGCGTCCAGCGGCGCTGGAGGCCGAGCTCCAGGACCCGCTCGACCGGGCCCTCGACCAGGCCCCACTCGACGAGCCGTTCGGCCAGCACGCGCTGTGCCGCGTCGTGGAAGTCGCGGTACTTGCCGCCGGGCTTGACGGCCTCGATGCCGGCCTCCTGGGCGTCGTACACGGCGTCGTAGATCTTCTTCTGGATCGCCGTGTACGTGCCGTTGATCGGCAGCGTGCGCGTGACGTCGGCCGTGTAGAGGGTGTGGGTCTCCACGCCCGCGTCGAGCAGCAGCAGGTCGCCGGAGCGGACCGGGCCGTCGTTGCGTACCCAGTGCAGCGTGCAGGCGTGCGGACCGGCGGCGGCGATGGTGCCGTAGCCGATGTCGTTGCCCTCCACGCGTGCGCGCAGGAAGAACGTGCCCTCGATGTAGCGCTCGCTCGTCGCCTCGGCCTTGTCGAGGACCTTCACGACGTCCTCGAAGCCGCGGACCGTCGAGTCGACGGCCTTCTGGAGCTCGCCGATCTCGAAGTCGTCCTTGACGAGGCGGGCCTCGGAGAGGAAGACGCGCAGTTCGGCGTCGCGCTCGGCGGTGACCTTGTCGGTCAGGGCCGCCTCGATGCCCGCGTCGTGGCCGCGCACGACCCGTACCGGGCCGGTGGCCTCGCGCAGCCGGTCCGCCAGCTCGCGCACGTCGGAGGCCGGGATGCCGTACAGCTGCGCCGCCTCGGTGAGCGAGTGCCGGCGGCCGACCCACAGCTCGCCCTGACCGGACAGCCAGAACTCGCCGTTCTCGCGGTCGGAGCGCGGCAGCAGGTAGATCGTGGCCTTGTGGCCGTCGGCGACGGGCTCCAGTACGAGGACGCCGTCCTCCGTCTGGTTGCCGGTGAGGTACGCGTACTCGACGGAGGCGCGGAAGGCGTATTCCGTGTCGTTCGAGCGGGTCCTCAGGTTGCCCGCGGGAATTACCAGGCGCTCGCCGGGGAAGCGCGCGGAGAGCGCGGCGCGGCGGGCGGCGGTCTCGGCGGCCTGGGCGATCGGCTCCAGGTCACGCAGTTCCGTGTCGGCCCAGCCGGACTTCATGCTCTCGGCCAGCTCGTCGGAGACGCCTGGGTACAGGCCGTTCTTCCGCTGCTTGGTGGGCTCCTCGGACTCAGTCTCCGGGCCCGCTGCGGCAGCAGCGTCATCCGGCACAGCCGGGGTGAGCTCGTCGGCCACGGTCATCCTCCTTGATACGGCACTGGACCCCCTCCATCGTACGGACGTACGTAAGGGGGCCCAGCGCCGATGGACCTGTTGCCGGGCCGGTCACCCGATGTCACCGCCGCGCTACTCGAATCGGGCCGCCAGCAGCACCACGTCCTCGTCGCTGTCCCGCTCGGCCGCCCCGTCCGGCAGGAGCGTGCGCAGCACGTGGTCGGCGATCGCGCCCGGGTCGTGCCGCAGCTGCTTCGGGACCCCGGCGGCAGCCGCGTGCAGCCGGGCGAAGGCGCGGTCGACGGGGTCGCCGGTGCGGTGCAGCAGGCCGTCCGTGTAGAGCAGAACCGTCTCGCCCGGTTCGGCCTCCAGCTCGACGCTCGGCGCCTCCCAGCAGGCCAGCATGCCCAGCGGGGCGGAGACGGAGGTCTCCGCGAACTCCGTGCGCCGCTCGCCGACCAGCAGCGGCGGGCAGTGCCCGGCGCCGGCCAGAGTGATCTTGCGAAGGGCGGGTTCGCAGTAGGCGAACAGGGCGGTGGCGGACCGGGCGGGCTCGGTCAGCCGGAGCAGCAGCTCCAGGTCTGACAGGACGGCGACGGGGTCCTCGCCCTCCATCACGGCGTACGCCCGCAAGGAGGCGCGCAGCCTGCCCATCGCGGCGACCGCGCTCGGCCCGGACCCGGTGACGGACCCGACGGCGAGGCCCAGGGCGGCGTCCGGCAGGGGCAGCGCGTCGTACCAGTCGCCGCCGCCGCGCGGGCCGGTGTGATGCCGGGCGGCGAGCTGGACGCCGGGCACGCGCGGCAGCCGGGAGGGCAGCAGTTCCTCGGCCATCGTCTTCATGCACGCGCGCGTGCGTTCGAGTTCCAGGAGCCGCGCCAGGTGTTCGGCGGCGTACCGGATGTACAGGCCGATCAGGTGGCGCTGACGTTCGTCCGGCTCCGCGGGTTCGGCGTAGAGCCATACGGCCGCGCCCAGGCGGCCGGGAGCGCCGTCCGTCTCCAGGGGCAGCGCGTAGCTGGCGGCGTAGCCGAGGCGGGCGGCCACTTCGCGGTGGCGGGGGTCCATGCCGTCCTCGGCGAACAGGTCGGGCTCGGCGATCTCCCCCTCGCCGCCGGGCAGCCCCTCGAGGATGCGGCCGTAGGACAGGGCGCTGCGCGGCACGGTCTCGATATGACCGAGGTCGGCGCGGCCGAGCCCCAGTCCGATCATGCTGTCCGGTCCGAGCCGGTCGGCGGGCTCGAAGACGACGAGACCGCGCCGGGCGCCCACGAGGGCGGCTCCCGCGTGCAGCAGCTCCTGGAGGGCGTCCGGCAGGGCGTCCGTGCGGGTCAGGCGTTCGGTGAGTTCGTGGAGGGTGGTGAGATCGGAGACCCAGCCGGCGAGCCGGTCCGTCAGGAGAGCGTTCGGGCCGGTGGAGCCGGGTGCGCCGGAGGGGGCCGCAGGGACCGTCGGGGTGCCCGGGGTGCCCGGGGTGGCGGGCGCGGGCGCGACAGTGTGTGCGGGCGAGGGAACCGTTGAATCGATTCCAGCCACTTTCGGAGGGTGAGGGGCGTTCATGGCGTCCGGCTCTCGGACCGGAGCGTATTGCTCAAAAGCATCGCAAACCCCCATGTCATTCTGCGCCGCTAGCGGTGTCTCCACATGTACACGCACTCGTGAGGGGATGTCCAGCATTGTCCTGCTGGGATTGCTGGTGTCCGTGGGGTCTTCGGGAGAATCGGGCACAGTTCTTCCGGCTCCCTTGCGTAATCGTAAAGTTGGCTTAAAAATGCCTCGGGTAAGGGGTGATTGCGGTCGACTGGGCTTGCTCCACGGAGCGTCACAGCGGTCTTGGTGGGTACGTACTCGGTAAGGGCCAGGTGTCGTCGGGAGCTCGTAGGGAGCCTTCCGGAACCTGGTGACCGGCCCGGGCGTCATAGTCATCGACGACCGTGCCCCATCCTCCCGTGGCGGAGGCGGAGAGAAATACGCGCGACGGTAAACGCCAGACTTCGCCACCCCACGCCACGCCCAGGCACCAGATGGATGCACGTCGGACGGAGTGGCCGCGCAAGCAGCCACCGCTCGACCCTGAGGGGTTCCCCCTGTCCCGTACAGGTACAGGGGTGTGATGCGCCAACAGGTACGCACAGTGAAGTGATCGACACATGATGTGATGTGGCCCACGGTGTTGCCAGCGGTGCAACGGAAAGGAACGAGCGCTCATGCGCGAGATCCTCGGAAAGCGACGCAGGCTCCTGTCCCAGTCCCGCGACAGAGGACCTGAGTTGATCGACTCGGCCCTGACCTTCGCGACGGACTGGCAGTGGCCCGTCCTCCCGGGCGTGCCGGCGGACCCGCAGGGGCGTTCCCGCTGCGGCTGTCCCGACCCGGAGTGCACGGTCCCCGGTGCTCACCCCTTCGACCCCGGCCTTCTCGCGGCCACCACCGAAGCGCGCATGGTGCGCTGGTGGTGGACCAACCGGCCGACCGCACCGATCATCCTGGCCACCGGGGACACAGCCCCCTGCGCGGTCAGCCTCCCCGCCCTCGCGGCCTCGCGCGCGCTCGTGGCGCTCGACGGGCAGGGCATACGCCTCGGCCCGGTGGTCGCCTCGCCCACCCGCTGGTCGATCCTTGTCCGGCCGTACACGATGGAGCAGCTGGGTGAGCTGCTCTACGCCAAGGACTTCGTGCCCGGCTCCCTGCGCTTCCACGGCGAGGGCGGCTACATCGCCCTGCCCCCGTCCGAGACGGGCCGTGGCGACATCTGGTGGGAGCGCGCGCCGCTGCCCGGTTCGGCCTCGCCCTGGGTGCCCGACGTCGAGGCCGTGGTGGACGCCGTCGTCGACGCCCTCACTCGTACGGGTGTGAGCGCACCCGAGTTGTAGGGGTGTCGGGCGCGCGCCGGACAGGACACCGGCGTCCGCCCTCTATCTTCCGCTACATGAACCTTCGTCTCCTCGCCCTCGGGGGCGCCGTGGCAGGCGCGATCGCGCTACCTCTGGCCATGGCGTCCGCGGGGCCGGCCGGCGACGAAGGGCGTACGGCCGGACCGGTCGAAGTGGCCGATACACGTGCCACCGGCGGCACGGATCCGAAGGCGCCGCCCGTCGAACCCTCCCGGTCCCCGCTGCTGCTCGGCCTGGGGCTGGCCACCGCCGCCCGCTGCGGCCCCGAACTCACCTCCCCCGACGGCGTGGAGGCGCAGACCTGCGTGCTGTCCCAGGGTGAGGACAGCTGGGCGCGCACCTACTACCGCAACGCCACCGGACGCGCCCTGGACGCCTTCCTGAGCCTCATGGGGCCCGAGGGGCGCACCGTGCGGACGCGCTGCGCGGTGGGCGCCGAGGACGAGCCGGAATCCTGCGAGACGCCCCATGAGCGGACCCGGGGCGAACCGGCGTCGTACACGGCGGTCGCGGAGTTCGCGCGAGCGACCGACGACGGGCCGCTGCTGCTGCGCTCCGGGAGCAACTCCCGGGCGAAAGCGGGCAGTTGACGTGCGACCGCGCACTGTAAACGGAGCCGGACACGGAAAAACCCGGTTGCTGACGACGGGGGATGCATCAGCAACCGGGCAACTCGAACGGTAACAAGAGATCTGCTCCACGCAAATTCGATCTCTTGTTTTCATCGGTATTCCGGACACCGGCGAATCGGCGCTTCTCGCGTCGACTCACCCTGCGCGGGCGGTAGTTGTGAGCGGAGTCACGCAGCACGCCGACGCAAGGGGCGCTGACCGGTCGGTCGGTTCGGCCGGGGTCCGTACCTGTGTGTCAGCTGAGCGTCACCTGTCGGTTGGTCAGGCCGCCGCGCGCGCGGCGCTCGTCGGCCGTGAGCGGCGCGTCCGAGGCCAGAGCGGTGGCGAGCCGTTCGGCGAACTCGGTGGCCGGCTTCTCCACGTCGTCCGCCGTGACCGCGCTCGGCAGGTCCCAGACCGGCACCGTCAGACCGTGCGCCCGGAAGGAGCCGACCAGGCGCGTGCCCTCCCCGAGGCTCGAACGGCCCGCCGCGTGCAGTCGCGCGAGGGCGTCCAAAAGCCGCTCCTCCGGGTGCGGCATGACCCAGCGCAGGTGGTTCTTCTCCGGCGTCTCGCACCAGTACGCGGCGTCCACACCGGTCAGCTTCACCGTCGGGATCGCCGCCGCGTTGGCCCGCTCCAGGGAGGCGGCCACCTCCGGCGCGGCGTTCTCCGGGTCCGGGACCCAGAACTCGAAGCCGCTGTGCACAACTGGCTCGAACACGCCTTCGGCGTCGAGCAGATCCTGCATCCGCGGGCCGTCGGCCGGGGCCCGGCGTGCCGTCACCGGAGTGCCGGGGTCCGCCTCCAGCGCCCGCCGCAGGGTGTCGGCCAGGTCGCGGCTGATGTCGCCCGACGGCGTGTCGTTCTGCAGGCCGAGCAGCACGGAGCCGTCGTCGCGGCGCAGGGCGGGCCAGGCCATCGGCAGCACGGTGGCGAGCGTGACGGACGGGACGCCCTCGGGCAGACCGCCCTTCAGCGTCAGCGTGACCGTGGCGGCCGGCACCAGCTCACGCAGCGCCACCCAGTCGCCCTCGCCCGGCAGGCCCTCGAAGGGTCGCTGGACCAGCTCGGTCACGGCATGCGCGGCGGCCCGGCCGTGACAGGCCTTGTAGCGGCGGCCGCTGCCGCACGGGCAGGGCTCCCGCGCGCCGACGACCGGGATGTCCGCGTCGGTGAGCTGCGGCCGCTTGGCCGTCGTCTGGGGTCGCTTCTTGGCCATCTGGGTGTCTCCCGGGTACGGCTCGTCTGGTACGGCGGGAGCCTAGCCGTTCGCACGCTCCGGCACGGGAACCTGTGGACGACGCGGGGGCTGTGGACAACGATCACCGCGCTCCGCCCTGCGGATCTCCCGGGCCGTCTCTGCCTTTCCCCGACCGGCTCCGACGGGCCCCGACCGGCTCCGACGGGCCCCGACCGGCCCCGACCGGCCCCGACCGGTCTCCGAGTGTCCCCGGCCGGTCTCCGAGTTGTCTGGCCGCCTGCGCTCGTCTCCGGCCGTCTCCGGTCAGTCCAGGTCGTCGAACGCGTCCGCGAAGTTCAGGCCGGGCATCGACGCCACCGAAGGAGCCGCGACCCTGGACGCGAAGTCGTCGCGCCGGCAGCCCGCGTCGGGGTCGTAGACGTCCGCGTGGACGATGACCCACACCGTGACCTCGCCGCGGGCGTCGTCCCGGACGCCCCAGTCGTCGGCCAGTGCCGTGATGATGTTGAGCCCGCGGCCGCCGTGCGCGGTGACGGACGGGGTGGCCGGGGCCGGACGGGTCGGGCCGCCGCCGTCGGTGACCTCGACCACCAGCCGGCCACCCGGATCGACGCGCCACGCGGCCCGGACGTCGCCGTCCCCGGCCAGGGCGTCGCCCAGGGGCCTGCCGTGCTTGCACGCATTGCTCAAGAGCTCGGAAAGGATCAGTACGGCGTCGTCGATGACCGATTCCGACACCCCACCCGTGCGCAACTGATCACGCATGCGGTGTCTCGCGTTCCCCACGCCCGCAGGGCCATGGGGTACGGCCATGCTCGACGACGCGGGCACCTCCTGTGCCACCACCAACGCCACCCCCGAGACCTCCTTCGCCCCACGCCACGGTGTGAATGCCCCATTGGCCTGTACCGGAAACCGGCCAATGCGGCCCCGGAGACGCATTCGTCATGATCGAACACGGACCGAACGCGCCGGAGCACTCCCTGTGAGGGGCCTGTCAGCGAGTGGCTGAATTTGGACGGTATGGCTGAGAACGGAGGATGCTGTAACGGCGCTGTGGGGTCAAGAGGTATGGACGAGGCTTCTGTGACTTCTGTGACTTCTGTGACTTCCGACGAGTGGGGCTCAGCGACCCAGTCGGCGCAGCACGTCGCGCGGGCGGTTGGTGATGATGGCGTCGATGCCCAGCTCGACGCAGAGATCGACGTCCTCCGGCTCGTTCACGGTCCACACGTGCACCCGGTGGCCGGCCCCCTTGAGGCGCTCGATGTACGCCGGGTGGTTGCGCACGATCCGGATCGAGGGACCGGCGATCCCGACCCCGGCGGGCAGCCGCCCGTCGCGCAGCCGGGGCGAGACGAACTGCATCAGGTAGACCGTCGGCACCGTGGGCGCGGCGGCACGCACGCGATGCAGCGAGCGGGCCGAGAAGCTCATGATCCGCACCGGGGACTCGGCCGCCGAGGCCGGCGCGTCCAGGCCGAACCGCTTCAGCAGCACCAGCAGCCGCTCCTCCACCTGTCCGGCCCAGCGCGTCGGATGCTTGGTCTCGATGGCCAGTTCCACCCGGCGCCCCGCGTCGGAGACGAGCTCCAGCAGCCGCTCGAGGGTCAGGACGGAGGTCTCCTCACGGTCCTCGGGCCGGACCTCCCAGTCGGGGTCCTCCTCGCGCGCGTGCCAGGCCTCGCGGGCCTCCCGTGTCTTCCAGGAGCCGAAGTCCAGCGCCGCGAGGTCGGCGAGCTCCAGGGCGGAGACCGCCCCACGGCCGTTCGACGTACGGTTGACGCGACGGTCGTGTACGCAGACGAGATGGCCGTCCGCGGTCAGCCGCACGTCGCACTCGAGGGCGTCCGCACCGTCCTCGATCGCCTTCTTGTACGCGGCCAGGGTGTGCTCGGGGGCCTCCTCGGAAGCCCCGCGGTGGGCGACGACTTGAATGTGGTGCTGCCGTGCGTGGGTCACCGCGTCATGGTGCCATCGGCGCCCGGTCGTCTGAGAACCCTCTGAGATGTTTCGATGATGCGCACTTATTGTGCGTAATGACCTATATAAGGAATGGCCAAGGACCCACAGCCACCGCTTATGGTGCTCTGACGGCCCGTGGGAAAAGCTGAGACGTACAAAAGCACATGCACAGCTTCAGCGCGCCGGGTCGACGACAAAGCGCGCGAAAACGCGACAAGCGTTGACGAGCGTGACCCAGTGCGACCGACGACAACAGCCGTGGATCGAGGAGAAGAGCTGTGAGCACCGAGAACGAGGGCAAGAGCGAGGGCACTCAGGTACCCCCGGCCCCGTCCGCACCCCCCGTGCCGGTGGAATCTCCCTCGGCCTTCCCGCAGGCGCCCGCGCCCGACGCCGGCGCGCCCACGACTCCGCTCCCGGCGGCGCCCGCGCAGGCACCGGAAGCCGGTCACGCCCCCGCGGGCGCGCCCGAGGGCCACTGGCCGCCGCCCACCGCGCCCCAGGGAGCGCCGCCGGCCCCGGCCGACGGCGACTGGCCGCCACCGGCCGCTCCGCAGGCGTCAACGGCCCCTCTGGGAGCTCCGGCCGCCATCGACGACTGGCCGAACCCGGCCCCGACAACACCCCTCTACGCCGACGCCGGCGCGAGCACGCACGCGTACGGCACCCCCGGCCCCGGCGACGTCGCTGCCGGCGGTACCGGTGGGCTCGGTGGTCCGGGCGGCCCCGGTGGTCCCGAGGGAACCGGCTGGGGTGCCTCCTACCAGCAGCCGGCGCCCAAGTCGGGCCGTGGCCGGGGCGGGCTCGTCGCCGCGATCCTGGTCGCCGCGCTGGTCGCGGGCGGCCTGGGCGGCGGACTCGGCTACACGCTGGCCAAGAACGACGACGACACCGGCTCGACGACCGTCTCCGCCTCCACCAACGGCGGCGACGTCAAGCGCGACCCGGGCACGGTCGCCGGGGTGGCCGCCAAGTCGCTGCCCAGCACGGTCACCATCGAGGCCGAGTCCAGCAGCGGCGAGGGCGGCACCGGCACCGGCTTCGTCTTCGACACCCAGGGCCACATCATCACCAACAACCACGTCGTCGCGGACGCGGTCGACGGCGGCAAGGTCACGGCCACCTTCCCGGACGGCAAGAAGTACGACGCCGAGGTCGTCGGACACGCACAGGGCTACGACGTCGCCGTCATCAAGCTCAAGAACGCCCCCTCGGACCTGAAGCCGCTCACCCTCGGCGACTCCGACAAGGTGGCGGTCGGCGACTCGACGATCGCGATCGGCGCCCCCTTCGGCCTGTCCAACACGGTCACGACGGGCATCATCAGCGCGAAGAACCGCCCGGTGGCCTCCAGCGACGGCACCAGCAGCGCCGCCTCCTACATGAGCGCCCTCCAGACGGACGCCTCGATCAACCCCGGCAACTCCGGCGGGCCGCTGCTGGACGCCTCGGGCAACGTCATCGGCATCAACTCCGCGATCCAGTCCACCGGCAGCGGCGGCCTGGGCGGCACCACCCAGTCCGGCTCGATCGGCCTCGGCTTCGCCATCCCGATCAACCAGGCCAGGTACGTCGCCCAGCAGCTGATCAAGACCGGCGAGCCGGTGTACGCGAAGATCGGCGCGTCCGTCTCCCTGGCGGACTCCACGGAGGGCGCGAAGATCACCGACACTGCCGAGGGCGGAGCCTCCGCGGTCGAGTCGGGCGGCCCGGCGGACCAGGCCGGCCTCAAGCCCGGCGACGTCATCGTCAAGCTCGACGACATGGTGATCGACAGCGGCCCGACCCTCATCGGCGAGATCTGGACCCACCAGCCCGGCGACAAGGTCACGATCACCTACGAGCGCGGCGGCAAGTCCCACACCGTCGACCTCACCCTCGGCTCCCGCAAGGGCGACAGCTGACGCCGACGCCGACGCCGACGCCGGGCCACGCGCGCGTACCTCCCCGACAAGAGCGACGGGTGAGCACGCGCGCGTGGACCTCAGCCTGGAATCGACGGCCCTTGCGTGGCCTCGAGATTTCTGACGTGCGCAGGTCCGTTGCCTGCTGCCGGAGTGGGGCCCGGTAGCACCGCTGTCAACCGTGGTTGTGCGCTCTGAAAGGCACGCCATGTCGACTGTGCGACCCGGTCGGGACTGGACGTTGACGCCTGACCTCTGTGCGTGGGAGGTCCTTCAGCCAAGGCAATTGCCAACGTAAGAGTCCGTTTGGGCTGTTGGTGATGACGGCGGCATTTCGCGTAATCAACATCCCGGTTGCCATGGCAACCTGCCTTCCGGCACAGCCATTTGGATCCGGAGGTACACCGCGCGTGGCGGCGAAGACCAATCCCACTGTCAGGAGACGTCGTCTCGGGGCCGAGCTTCGTCGGCTCCGCGTGACCAGGGGGTTGAAGAGCACAGAAGTGGCTGAGCGGCTCATGGTCTCCCAGCCCAAGATCAGTCATCTGGAGAACGGCAACCGTGCCATCAGCCCTCGCGATGTGCGCGACCTGTGTGTGATCTACGAAGTGACGGACGAGCAGGTCATCGACTCCCTGATGGAGATGGCCAGAGAATCCGGTCAGCGAGGCTGGTGGCACCCCTATGGCGACCTCTCCGACAGCGTCTACATCGGCCTGGAGACGGAGGCAGCCTCGCTGCACACTCACGCGCCCATGATGGTGCCCGATCTGCTGCAGACCCCCGCCTACGCCCAGGCCGTCATCGGCGAAACGATCCCTCGGCTCACTGCCGAACAGGCCGCCACACACCTCAAGGTGCGGCTGCGCCGCCAGCACCGGATCTACGACCCGGCCTGCCCGCTGCGCCTGTGGGTCATCCTCGACGAATCGGCACTGCGCCGTGTCGTCGGCAGCCTGGACATCATGCGTGAACAACTGGAGCACCTGAAGGCACTCAGCGCGGAGCCGCACATCACGGTGCAGGTTCTTCCCTACACGGCCGGCGCTCACCCGGGCCTGTCAGGACAGTTCTCCATCCTGTGGTTCGCCGACAGTCCCGAGGCGGGGGTGGTGTACCTGGAACGGTTCACCAGCGGTCTCTACCTGGAGAAACCGTCCGACGTGCGGCACTACGGCGTGATGCACGACCACCTCCAGGCGCAGGCCCTCACTCCGGACGACAGCCGAGACTTCATCACCCACACCGCCAGGACGTACGTCGACGCGGACAACCAGTCCTGAGTACCGGCCGCGGGAACCGGTCCCGCCGGACACGCCTTCAGCCGGTGGTGGCGTCCTCTGCCTGCGGCCGTACTCGGGGTCGGCGGAAAACCTGGCGGTGGGCTGCTGCACGGGCGAGCAGGGCGACCTGGCCGAAGACAACGGCCAGGAAGGCGGCGACCGCCGGTGTCCACCAACTGTCGCCGATGAGCGCGAGGGCGACCCACCCGCGGACGTAGAGCCCGGCCACCGCTGTGATCCGCAGTGCGCAATGGCCGGGACGGCGCCCAGCAGGCCGGCATCATCGATCTTTCTCGACAACCGGGCGAAGTCACTGCCGGACTTCTCCGAGGGCGCAGGGCGAACCGCGGTGTCCGTGGTCACGGTGGAACTCTCCGGAGGAGGCAGACGGCACGGCGCCGCCTCGGGAGCTGCCGGGTACTTCGCCTCGACCGCGGTGCGGAACCGCTCGAAGCGGGCTCGAAGGCCGAATTCCCGGCGGGCTCAGTCGAGGGTGGCGAGGTGATCGGCGTCGCCGCCCCGCCACTCGATCAGGAAGATGGTCGCGTCGTCGGTCGTGGTGCCGCCGCGTTCCTGTTTCAGGGCGTGGGAGAGGGCGCGTACCACCGCCCGTACCTGCGTGCGGTCGTGGAGAATCCGGTTGGTCCACTCGATGAGCTGCTCCTCCCCGAACTGTGCTCCGCCGGCCTGGTGTTCCTCGATCAGACCGTCGGTGAAGCACAGCACCCGGTCCCCGGGTTGCAGCATCCGCTCGCTGACCACCGGCTCCTGGCCGCCGAAGCCGACCGGCAACGTGGTCGGGCTCTCCAGCCGGTCCGCCACCGCGCGGTCCCGGATCAGGAGCGGGGCCGGGTGACCGGCGTTGACCCACAGCAGCCGGCCGGTGGTGATGTCCAGGGTCATCATCTGGGCGGTGACGAAGTGGTCGTGGCCGAACTGCTCATTGATGGCCATGTCCATGAACGCGTACACCAGGGACAGATCGGTATGGGCCCGTCGTGTGTGGCGATAGGCGCCGATCGCCACCGTGGCCATGGTCGCCGCGTCCAGCCCGTGGCCCATCGCGTCGAGCATGGCCACGTGCAGGATGTCGCCGTTGAGGGCGTAGTCGAAGCTGTCGCCGGCCACGTCGTAGGCGGGCTCGAGGATCCCGGCCACCTCGACCTGCGGAGTGGTCATCGACAGTGGGGGCAGCAATGACCACTGGATCTCCGCGGCCACACTCATCGGGGAACTGCGGCGGGCCTGGAAGAACTGGTCGGTGTAGGCGTCCTTGGTGACGATCATGTCCGCGACCAGACCGGCGAGTCTGCGCAGCAACCGACGGTCGTCGTCGTCGACGCTGTCCAGGGTGACGGCCATCGCGCCGATCTGGTCGCTGCCGTCCAGCAGCGGCAGGTACATCCGCACACTGCCGTTCTCCGGCGCCTCCACCGTTCTGCGGCCCAGGAACGCCTGTCCCGCGGGGGAGTCCTCGACCGGCTCGGGGCTGCCGACCTTCAGCCTCCGGCCCGGCAGCGGCACCAGAAGCACCTGTTCGTAGTCCTGCAGGAGGATGGAGACGTCCCGGCCCCCGACCCTGGCCACCTCTTCCGCGACGAGTGGGGCGATCAACTGCGGCGGCAGATCATGGGAACGGTCCAGCAGCACTCCCAGCAGTCGTTCGCCGAACCCCTCCGACCGGTCCACCCCGACCCTGTCCGGTCTGCGCCCACCGTCCGTCATCGCTGTCTGCTTCCCTTCGCCCCCTGGCATGGGGAACTCATCGGGGTTGCTGCGTCTACGCCGTGTTCGCCAGGTGCCCGGTGTCCCGGCCTTGCGTCGAAGCGCAACCGGTGGAGCGGCGCCGCCCGGACTGGCGCCGACGCGTCCAGCGCCCCGGCCACGTATCCGGACGCGGTGCCCCGACGCAAGCGCACACCTCGTCCCTCGAGGCTCCGTCCCGAGGGGCAACGGCGAGCAGCGATGGTGGGACGACGCCGTCGACCGGCACAGGCTCACATCGCCGACCGGTCCAACGCGCTGACTACGTCATGGGCGGCACGTCCTCCCCGATGCCGTCACCACCAGGGATACCGGGACCATGGACACAGACACGCCGCCGGTGAGCGGTCCAGCGTCGGGGTGCCGGTGCTGATCGGAGAGGCTGACAGTGGCCATGCCGGTCCGTAGCGGTGTTCGCGCAGACCCTCCACAGTGCCGTCCCGTGCCCCTACGGGTCCACGCCTCCATGGGCGCGTCACCCGGGACGTCGGCGGAGCGGATCTCGCCCTCCTTCCGGTGGCCGCGCCCGCCGTGCTTCAACGACCCCGGCGTATACACACCGGGGTCGCCCTTCCGGGTCGGTCGCACGTGAGAGTGTGCCGACCCACCTTCATGCTATGCCTGGTGCACATTTCGGGCATCAGGCATCTCGCGGATCTCGCGGATCTCGCGGGTCAGATCTCATCCGTCTGCGTACGGCCGCTTCCGGAGGACTGACTGGTTGCCAGCCAGGAGCGGGCAGGCTCTGCGGCGCGGGCAGTGTCCACCGTGAGGTGGAGGCGGGTTCCGCCGGCCTCCGTGCCGACGGGGTAGCTGCGCTGCTCGGACGAGGCGAAGTGACGACGGAGAACCTCGGCGACCTGGCGGGCGGCCTCGGGCGTCGAGGCGACGAGGCGCACGTCGACGTTCCCGCCAGTGAGCGGTTCCGGCGGCTCCACGGACTCGCGCCTCCTCGGCCTGCCCACTGCTTCCGCCGGGGCACGGGCCGAATCACCCGTGGCACCGCCCGGCTCGTCGTCGGCGACCGTGGGCGGCTTCGTCGCTCGTCGGTTCTTCGCCCGCAGGCGGCCGATTCCCGGCAGCGCATCGCTGTAGCGGTAGGCAGCGATCCTCGCGTCGTGCTGAGTGTTGAGCTGGTGGATCACGATACTCATGGCGATCACGGCGACGATCAGTGCCGCGGCGACGACGACGGTCTCCACGTCCTCACCTCCCTCGGGCGCAGGACATGTGGGAAGGCCCGGTCAATGACGGCTGTACGTCTGCTGGTTGCGGTCATGGCGCGAACCTGTCCCCGGGCCCGTCTTCGACGTTCCGGTCCTGCTGCTCGCCGAGAACGGCATCAGCGTCTGATCTGGTGTGCGAAGTGCTCCCGGTACCTCGACCCTACTCCGCTCGGCGGTCCCGGCGGGGCGTGTGACCGGCGCTCTCACCGGCACGCGCCGAGTCACCGTCACGGGGCCGGGACCTCGCCTCACGGGGCAGCGTGTGCGGACCGGCCGCCGACGGCACGGACCGTTCGGCCTGGCCGAGGAGTACGCTGAAAATACCGAGGATATTCCGCGCACCGGCTACCACGCTCGTGTCGTTTTCGGCGATCGAATAGGCCAGGCCGACCGTGGTCGGCCCGGGGCAGGGTTCGCGTCATGGCTGCGACCATTTCCCTCTCGCCGACAATCGAGGACCGGCCTGCGTCGTCCTCCCCCGCTTCTTCCTCTCTGCGCCTGTCGCTGGCTCCTGTCGGCGCCGTGCCGGCCCTTCTGGACGGCGCATGGTGGCCCCGCTCCCGCGATCTCGGGGCGGAACTCCCCTCCCTGACCGCGGTGCTGGAGCCGCGGTGGGGGCGGATCACCCGGGTCACGGTGAATCCCACCCATTGGCCGGCCGTCCCGCGCAAGGTGCCCGTCGCCGGGCATGTGGTGAAGGTGGGCTGGTTCCTGACCGAGCAGGACCCGCACGAACTGCTCCTGCTCTCCTACCGCGTGGGCCGCTGGAACCTTCTGGTGATCCCGCCGCAGACGGACCCCGTCTCAGCTGCCTGGCTGATGTCCGCCGCAAGCAACCCCCTTGGCACCTCGACCGCGAGCCGGTTGATGGAACAGGCCGTGCGCCTGAGGACGGCGTGGGAGACCGACCGGTCTCTGGAGGCCGTCTGGGACTCCGAGGGAGGGCATGGGGCCCGCGTTCCCGCCGCACGGCCACGGATACGGGCAGTCATGCCCGAGGGCGGAGATCAAGCCGTCGCACCCGCCGCGACCCCGACTCGGCCGATGGGCATGTGAGGACGATGGAGACCTTCGGGACCGTGGTCGTGGTCATGGCGATGATCGCGCTGGGCGTGCTCCTCATCCACCTGGCCAACCGGCAGACCAGCGACCGCGTCGCCACCCCCACCACGGCCGCTCCCGGGAGGCCGCCCGGGAGCGCCGCACCGGGAAGGGAGCGGGGTGAGCCCTCGTGATCCCCATCAGGCTTCTGGCGGACACCAGCACCGAGCCGGTACTCCCCGGTACAGCGGTCCTGCGGATGGAGACGACGCCCAAGCGCACGGGAACGTTCGACGGCGCGTGGTGGCCGCGGTCACGCGACCTCGAGAGCCAACTGTCCGGACTGCTCGCCACGTTGACCACCCGGCTGGGTCCTCTCGCCCGTGTCGGCCTCGACGCGGGCGCCTGGGACGAGAGGCCGGGGCATCTGGTCGTAGACGGTCGTACCGTCCGCATCGACTGGTCGGCCGTCGGTGACGACACCATGATCGTCACTCGGGGCGACCAGGACCACTTCATGTTCCTGGTGATCCCTCCGCAGACGGCTCCCTCGCTCGCTCGCGCCGCGATGGCCATGGCCGTACGGGACGACAACGACGCCTCGGCCGAACGGATTCTCGCGGCCACCGGCGTCACCCCCACCGACCGGACGCGCGTACTGCCCGGTGCTCCCGGCTGGTAGCCCATCGAATCGCTCAGCACGCACTCCGGTGCCGGAATAGGCGTTCAGGAACCGCGTTCAGGAACCGCGTTCAGGAACCGCGTTCAGGAACCGCGTTCAGGAACCGCGTTCAGGAACCGCGTTCAGGAACCCAGGGCAGGAACTCGGTTGACCGGACCGGAAGTTCCGCGACGGCTGACCGGCGCCATCCGGCGGCCCGGCTTCGCCCTGCTGATCGCGGAGAGCACCGCCTTCGCCGGGTGCGCCTACGGATTCCCGGTATGGCGCGAGGGGACGTGGTGCCGGGGGTCCGACGGGCCCCTTCCGCGGAGCGTCGAGCAGCTCACGGCGTCCGGTCACGTCTTCGCGATCACCGAGACCTTGGTACACCCGCACACGGACGACCAGGGCCTCGCCCACCGCCTACAGCAGCGCCTGCTCGCCGGCCATCACGCCTCGCTGGGGGCGACGTTGGTGGAACAAGCCGACTCGGCGCTTCGCAACGCCTTCCTGTCGTGGGGCCGGCAGGATATCGGGCTGGTTCGTCGGCCGTCGGACCAGCAGCTTCTCCGGCCGTCGGACCCCGTGGTGCTACGCGCCCCGGTGCTTTCGCTCGGGCTCGGGCTGCGTACGGCAGCCCACCCGGACGGGCTCGCCCAGGAGAACCGCACCCAGCGACCCGGCTGACGAACACCGTCTGCGCGGTGCCCAACGGGGGCATTCCGTTGCCGACGGCGCCGCCCGTTCGAGGGCGTGCGCTCAGTCGGAATTGTAAATGAAATTATTTACGCACCACTGTGCGCTGTTTGAATGAGCGCGAATTGTCCGCTGTCTCGTCGATGCCGGGGTGAGGATATTTCTGCGTAATATGCGGCAGCAGTGAGAAGGCTTCCGGGTGATCGGTAGGGCCCGGTACGCCACGGCCCCCACAGAAAATGGCCTTTTGATGAATCTGAAGATCCCTCAAGCAGCTGACCGCCGCACGCTGTCCGGCGTGCTGGCCTCCGCCCTCGCGGTGACGGTTTCCGCTGCGATGGTCTTCCTGACGCCGACGGCGGCGTCGGCGATCGCATTGCCCGTGCCTCTGGGCACCATCGCCAGTTACTCCGTCCTGGCGGGTCAGGGAGTCACCAACACCGGCAACTCGGTACTCGCCCACGACCTCGGGACGCACCCGAATCCGGCCATCACCGGATTCCCGCCCGGCCAGGTGGGAGGCGCCATCCACGCTGCGGACGCTGCGGCCCTCCAGGCCAAGTCCGACCTGCTAGGGGCGTTCAACAACGCCGCCGGCCAGGCCGTGGACTTCGCGCTTCCGGCGGGAATCGGCGGAGGCCCGGCGCTGCTTCCCGGCGTCTACCACGCCACAGTCGGTGTCGGCATCACCGGCGACCTGGTCCTCGACGGTCAGGGCAGCTCCGACGCGGTCTGGGTGTTCCAGATTCCCGAGTCCCTGACGACGGCGACCTCCAGCCGGATTCTCCTCACCAACGGCGCTTCGGCGTGCAACGTGTTCTGGCAGATCGGCGAAGACGCGTCGCTCGGTGTCACCACCAGCTTCGTGGGCACTCTCATGGCCGAGAACTCGATCACCGTGAACCAGGGAACGAACGTCGAGGGCCGGTTGCTGGCCGAGGTAGGGTCTGTGACCCTCAACAACAACCGGATCTTCCTCGGCGCGTGCGCGGCCTCCACCACTGGCGGAGCGACGGCGGGAACGACCACCGGTACGACCGCAGGCACCACCACCGGTACGACCGCAGGCACGGCCACCAGTGGAGGGCTCCTCGGCGGCGGCCTCGTCAGCGGTGGCCTCGTCACTGGTGGCGTCCTGGGCGGGCCCATCGTCGGGACCGGTGGTACGTCGGGCAACACCGCCGGTAACTCGTCCGGAAACACCGCGGGCAACACCGCTGGGAACAACGCGGGCAACACCGCCGGGAACACCACCGGTGGGAACACCGCGGGCAACAGCGCCGGAAACACCACCGGCGGAAACGGCCCCGGCGGGAACGACCATGCGCCGGGCGGACCGGGTGGGCCGGGCGGACCGGGGCACGGTGGCAACGGAAAGCCGGATCACGGCGGCAAGCTCGACCTCGGGCAGTACATCCACCCCGGTAAGCCCGCCCACGGCGAGTTCGACCACGGCCGGGAGGACCACGGCAAGTACGACCACGGCCGGGACGAGCACGGTAAGTATGACCACGGCCGGGACGACCACGGCCGGGACGAGCACGGCAAGCAGTCCGACGAGAACTTCGGCTACGACGACGTGCCCCAGGGCCACGAGGGCGACGACCACTCCCAGGGTTACGAGGGCTAGGCAGCGCACTGCGGTCAGCTCGCTCCCCGGATGACGGCGCGCGGCGGAATTCTCATCGAGTCCGCCGCGCGCCGTCGGGGGCAGCCGACGCAGAAAGCAGGTGCGAGCAGCTGAAATGAGAAAGACAGGGTACGCCGTGTCGCGCGGAATTGACTCAGCGGATGTGAAGGAAGTTCAGCACTCCGAATCAGGTCCGGTCGTGCAGGAATATCCTGACGCGACGGTCGTGCCGCCCAAGTTGTCGAGAGGTGCCCGTGCGCTGAAATCCGGACTGTGCACCACCGTGGTCCTGTGCCTGACGGTGAGTGTCGTCCACGTGATTCTGGTGTTCCTCCACGTGGCACCGGCCAACACCGTCTCCAAGCGATACAGCCCGCTGATCAATGCCTGGGTGTACCCCTTCTTCGAACAGAACTGGCGGCTCTTCGCTCCGGACCCCGAAGCCGTCAACCGGCAGATTCTGGCGAGAACCGCGCACACCGGCTCCGACGGATCGGTTCAGGTGAGTCCCTGGTTCGACCTGACCGCCGTGGACCGTTCCGCAGTCGTGCATGATCCGTTCCCGAGCCACACGGCACAGAACATGTTGCGCCGTGCCTGGGCCGGCTACGTCGACTCGCACGGAGGAGACGACAAGGCGCGTACCGAACGTGCCCTGATGATGCAGAAGTACCTGGTCAACATCGCCGCGGACCGCGCCGCCGCCCGCAAGGACGGCACCTTCGACTTCATCCAGCTCCGCGTCGTCACACTGCCCATCCCCGTGCTCGGCCCCGCCGCCGGCAATCGGCCGCCGACGCCGGTCGAGAACCGGCTCCTGCCCTGGTGGAAGGTGACCCGCCGTGGAAATTGAGGCGCGGAGGACCGCGTCCGCCGGCGTCGGCCGGTGGCCGGCCGACCGGATCACCGCCGTGTGGGCCCTCCTGACCGGCCGCCCGGTGTCCCTGTACGCGGCGTCGGTGCTGCGCATCGGCTACGGACTGCTCTACCTGATCTTTCTGCTGCGCGAGTTCCCGCACCGTGACGAGATCTGGGGTCCGGGTTCTGCGTGGACGCCCGCCCTGGCACACCAGCTCTTCGAGCAGACGGGCTGGTTCAGCGTTCTGGCCCTGTCCGACAGCCGCGCCTACTTCGAGCTCTGCTATGTGCTGGCGCTGGTCACGGCCGCACTGTTCATGCTGGGCTGGCGGACCCGTGTCCTGTCGGTCCTCTTCGCCGTCGTGGTGACCTCGTTCCACGGCCGGGCGATCTTCATGACCGACGGGGGCGACAACCTGGTCCTGCTGATGTCCATCTACCTCGTCCTCACCGCGTGCGGCCGACGCTGGTCCCTGGACGCACGCAGAAACAGGCTGCAGGCGGTCCAAGCGGGCAGCACGCCGGAACCGGCAGGCAGTCCCTTCGCGCGGCAACTCCGCGATGCCCGGACCACTTTGATCACGGTGGTGCACAACTGCGGCATGTTCGTGATCGCGGCACAGGTCTGTTTTCTCTATGGTTCAGCCGGCCTGTACAAGGTCCAGGGAGCTCTCTGGGGCGGCGGCACCGCGCTCCACTACGTCCTGAACCTCGAACTCTTCCGGCCCTGGCCCGCCCTCTCCCACTTCGTGGACGAGCACACCCTCGTGGTCGCCGTCGCCGGCTACATGACCGTGCTCTTGCAGGTGGCCTTCCCGTTCGTGCTCTTCGGAAGGCTCAAGTACCCCGTCCTCGTCATGCTGCTGGGCATGCACATCGGCATCGCACTGCTGATGGGGCTGCCTCTCTTCTCCGGCGCGATGATCGTCGCGGACGCCGTGTTCCTTCCCGACCGCTTCTACACCTTCCTGCCCCACCTCCGCCGACGAGCGGTGCGGCGGACGGACAGCAGCCGGCCGGCACCCGGACCAGCGGCAGGCCCCGGAGCGGTACCTGCGCAAGGCGGGCCCGGCGGCGCACCCTGCTCAGCACATCGAACCGTGCTCCCGGCAGGGCGGAAAGGGACCGTGCCGGCCGCCGAGCCCACATCCCCCAGGTCTCCCTCACCAACGGCTGACTGACCCTGCCTCCTGGATCGAACTCAGAGGCCGTCCACCTCTCGCCTGGCGTCTTGCCCGATCCCAGGATCAGAAGGTCGTGCTCCATGAGAGCGGCGTGGCGGCACCCCTGAAAAGTCCCGCTCCGTGCCGGCGCGGCCAGTACGGTGCTTTCCGTGTGCTGGCGTGAGGCCGGGGGCGGGGTGCTGAGGGTGGGCGGCGGCACCGGCGGCCGGAAGCAGGGCTGGTGGACCCCGTGTGGACCACGCCCCCCGAGCAGCCCCCGCGCCCGGTACGCTGTACCCGCTCCGCCCCAGGTGGGCAGGGGCACAGGTGGGTTGCCCGAGCGGCCTAAGGGAACGGTCTTGAAAACCGTCGTGGCAGCGATGTCACCGTGGGTTCAAATCCCACACCCACCGCAGGTGAACGGCCCCTGACCAGGTATCTCGGTCAGGGGCCGTTCTCGTGAGCGTTGGCCGCCGCGGACCGTGGCTCCCCGCTGCTTCCCGACCGAACGGGCACGGGAGGGGCACGTCGACTGGCGATCTCCAGACCGGCGAGCAGCCCGGCCGCTGCCGCAGAGAAGACCCGCGGCTTTCTCCAGCCCGGTCCCGAGCACCACCCGTTCACGTGCACAGCCGCCCGGAGGAGTTGAACATGTTCAATAACGCTGCCAAGATGACGAGCACGTGCTCGACGACTGGTCGAACCCGGGTCGTTCGTGCGTCCCGCCGAAGGTGTTGGGGTGGCGTGAGTTGCGTTCCTGTCGGGCAGTCCTGGTCCTCGTTCCCGTCGCGTTCGCCCTCGTCGCATGTGGCAGGTTCGCCTTCTCGCCAGTCCCTGACGGTAAGCCGGCCGAGCTACCCCGATCGCAGACAGCGACCATGTGGGGCGACGGCGCGGGCGGCGAACTGGAGCTGAAGCCGGATGGAACGTTCACTGCCCATGATGTCTGCGGTGATTACGACATCTCTGCCTACGGGCCGGAGAACGAACCCCGGTCGGGATCGGGTACCTGGGACGACGATGACCGGGAGGGGCAGAGCAGCGTCACGGTGTCGTTCGAAGCCGATCGCGTGAGCTCCACCTACGAGGCCCTGCGAGACGGCAGGACACTGAAACTCTGGACATATGTCGGGGACCCCGACGAGGGCCACTCGCTCTGCATCCTGACCCTGCGGTAGGGCTGGATCGGCTCCTGACCAGCCAACTTGGTCAACCGTTCCGGCGCTCGGTGACCAGGAGCCGTCCCACCTGCGGCCCCTTACGGCCGCCGAGCGGGTTGGCGGGATGAAGACCAAGGGACTCGGCGCGTCCCGGATCAGGCAGGCGTACCGCGTCCTGTCCCAGATCATGCGATCGGCCGTCGCGGCGTCGGCCTCCGCTTCGTCGGCCGTGCGGCCGGCTCCCGCGCAGGGCGGCGGTGTGCCGTCGGCCGCGGGTGGTGGCATCGGCCTTGCCGAGACCGGGGTGTCGAGGCGTACGGCGGTTGTCTTCGGTGTCGCCGCCGTGCTGGTTCTGGTCGGCGGGGCATCGTCCTCGGACTGCGCCGTCGCACGGCACAGGGCTCGCGCGGGTGCCGGGGGCCGTCACGGGCCGGGGCGGTGTGTGGTCATGCGGGCCGCAGACGTGATCGTCCCGCGTGCCTCCCGGGCCGTCAGGCCGGTTCGTACGGCGGCGTCGACCAGGTCCTCGGTCAACTCCGGGCCGATGCCGTCCTCGTAGGCCCGGCAGGCCGCCCAGAAGAGGCGGGTGTTGCGCTGGCCCTCGTGGGCGGCCAGGACGAACTGGACCAGGCCCCGGCCGTGTGCGCCGCCCGCCGTCGAGCCGGGGCCCGGGCGGGGTGAGCGCGGCGGTGGCAGCAGCAGGCGCAGGAGGGAGCGCGGGCAGGGGGCGGGGGCGAGGTGGGCGGTGCCGGGGGCGGTGGCGTAGACGCCGTGGGCGGTGCGGGAGCCGGGGCCGACCAGGTAGCCGCCGGCGCCCCGGATGTCGATGCCGGGGGCGAGCCGGCCGGCCGAGTTGGGGACCACGACGTCCGGCGGGCCGGTGAGCCACAGGTGGCGCCCGCCGGACGGGGTGAGGACGACGATCGTGGGCGGGATGGTGAAGAGGTGGCGCAGGGCCAGTTCGCGCAGGGCCACCGTGGAGTCCGTGTCCGACTTGGTGTCCAGGTCGACGCCGATGAGGTGGTGCGGGGGCAGGCCGCAGGCGATGCCGTAGCCGGTGGCCCAGGGTGCGGCGGCGAACAGTTCGCGGATGCGGGCCGGGTCGGTCGAGGCGTCGTACACGCCGTGGCCGGGGCGGCCGCATGCGCCGTGGCAGGGCGGCCCCGCCGGCTCGGGGGCGTCGCGGTGGGGGGAGCGCAGGGCCGGGAGTTTCGTCCGGGACAGGGGGATGACGGCCAGGCCGCGTTCGGCGGCCGACAGGGCGTGGGCGAGGGCCAGCGTGGTGGCCTGCCGGGAGTACCGGTCGGTGGTGGCCATGAGGATAGTGTCGTACGTATGTTCGATGAAGGGAAGGGGTGGGCCGCGACGCGCCCGAGGTCGGCAGGCCCGGGCGGAAAAAGTGCCGGAACGCTTCGCCTCTTGCGGGGCCCGGGGGACGGGTGTCCGGCTTGCCGGGGGTTATGGCGGCACGGGCAGGAAAAGTGGCGCTAGGGGTTTATCGACTTGTCATCACGCTTGAGTGCGAATCATGGCTTCCGGGGTGGTTCGCCGGGGATTCGGTGGGCAACTCTGGTCTCGCGACGTCGTCACAAGCGCCGGGGAGGTCGGCCAACCGCCCAGGTGAAAGCCGTACTTCACGCACTTCGGGTACTCACGTACTTCCGTTCTGGAGGAACCACATGGCAAGCATCCGTACCGCCCGCGTCATCGCCGCCGTCTCCGCCCTCCCGCTGGCAGCCGCCCTCTTCACCGGCGTCGCGGTGGCGGACAACGGCGGCTTCGCGGACGACGGATCGAACGCGGGTGTCGCGAGCATCGCCGGCAGCGGTGTCGGGCGCGACAACAGCGGCAACTCGGCCACCACACAGCAGAACGCCGTCGGTTCGGGCGCCTCGAACCAGAGCAACACCGCGCAGGTCAAGGGATCCGCGTTCACCGCGGTCAACCAGGGCAACAGCAACGTCGCGGTCGCCTTCACCCCGCTGTGGCGGTGACCTGAGAGGGCCGGAGTCCGGCGCCGGCCCCGGGGGGAGCTGTGTGCCGGGTGGGGGCTGTGGGGGTGGCAACGCGTCCGCGCGGCGGTACTTCGGTACCGCCGCGCAGGCGTTTTCGTGCGCGGAGGTGACCTTGACAGAGGCCCATATCTGACGGACAGTCAGAAACTGTTTCCGGTAAGTCCGTTCCCGGTAAGTCCTGGTAACCCTTTCCCGCCGGAAGGAGTACGGCCGTGGACGACGAGCTCCACGCGCGGCTGAAGGCCTACGAGGGCCGCCCCGCGACCGTCGCGGGCGCCGGCCGGGATCCCGTCAACGCGCCCATGATCCGGCACTGGTGCGAGGCGATGGGCGACCGGAACCCCGCGTACACCGGCCCCGGCGCGATCGCCCCGCCGACCATGCTCCAGGCGTGGATCATGGGCGGCCTGAGCGGCCACGAGCGCCGTGCGCGGGGCTATGACGAGCTTCTCTCGCTCCTCGACGAGGCGGGCTGCACCTCGGTCGTCGCCACCGACTGCGAACAGGAGTACCTGCGCCCACTGCGGCCCGGGGACGAGGTCGCCTTCGACACGGTGATCGAGTCGGTCTCGCGGCGGAAGACCACCAAGCTGGGCACCGGGTACTTCGTCACGACCCGGACGGAGGTGCGCGTGGGTGAGGCGCTGGTCGGCACCCATCGCTTCCGCATCCTCAAGTACGCACCGGGCAGGGACGCGCCGGGCAAGGACGCGCCGAGCAGGGACGCGCCGAGCAGGGACGCGCCGAGCAGGTACGCACCGGGCAAGTACGCGCCGAGCAGGGACGCACCGGGCAAGTACGCGCCGAGCAAGTACGCACCGGGCAAGGACGCACCGGGCAAGTACGCGCCAAGCGAGGACGCGCCAAGCGAGGACGCACAGACCGGACGGGGACAGAAGGCGCAGGACCGGCAGGAACCGCCGCGGCGGCCGCGTCCCGTCGTCAACCGGGACAACGCGGGTTTCTGGGAGGGCGTCCGGCGCCACCGCCTCCTCGTCCAGCGCTGTACCGCCTGCGACACACTCCGCTTCCCCTGGCTCCCCGGCTGCAACGCCTGCGGCTCGGCGGAGTGGGACACCGTCGAGGCGAGCGGCGAGGGCACGGTCTTCTCGTACGTCGTGATGCACCACCCGCCCTTCCCGGCCTTCTCCCCGCCCTACGCGATCGGCCTGATCGAACTCGCCGAGGGCGTCCGCATCATCAGCAACGTGGTCGACATGCCCTACGACAAGGTGCGGATCGGCCTGCCGGTGGAGCTGGAGTTCCGGGCCTACGACGATGCGGACGGCGAGCTGGTGCTGCCCGTGTTCCGCCCGCGCGCGGGGGAGGCGGCCGCGTGAAGGCCGGTGACGAGCTGCCGCCGCTGGAGATCGGGATCACCCGCACCCTGATCGTCGCCGGCGCCCTCGCCTCGCGGGACTACCAGGACGTCCACCACGACCCCGAACTGGCCCGGCGGAAGGGGTCCCCCGACATCTTCATGAACATCCTCACCACCAACGGCCTGGTCGGCCGGTACCTCACCGACCACTTCGGCCCGACGGCCGTGCTCCGCAAGGTCGCCATCCGGCTCGGGGCGCCCAACCACCCGGGAGACACCATGGTGTTGAGGGGCAGGATCGAGGAGGCCGACGGGGACACGGCCGTGGTGCGGGTCACCGGGGACAACGGGATCGGCCGGCATGTCACCGGCACGGTGACGCTCACCGTCGCCGCCGCCGTCACCGTCCCGCCGGGAGGCGCGGGGTGAGCGTGCGGACGAAAGACTCCCTCGGCGGCCGGGCGGCGATCGTCGGCATCGGGGCCACGGAGTTCTCCAAGGACTCGGGGCGCAGTGAACTGCGGCTGGCGGTGGAGTCGGTGCGGGCGGCTCTCTCCGACGCGGGACTCACGCCCGCCGACGTGGACGGGCTGGTGACGTTCACCATGGACACCAGCCCGGAGATCACCGTCGCGCAGGCCTGCGGCATGGGCGAGCTGTGCTTCTTCTCCCGGGTCCACTACGGCGGCGGGGCGGCCTGCGCGACCGTGCAGCAGGCGGCGCTCGCCGTCGCGGCCGGGGTGGCCGAGGTCGTGGTCTGCTACCGCGCCTTCAACGAGCGGTCGGGGCGCCGCTTCGGCTCGGGTGTGCGACACCGCGAGCCGTCGGCGGAGGGGACGGCGCTCGGCTGGTCGCTGCCGTTCGGTCTGCTCACCCCCGCCTCCTGGGTGGCGATGGCGGCGCAGCGCTATCTGTACGCGTACGGGCTGACCCCGGAGGACGCGTTCGGGCCGGTCGCCGTCACGGCCCGCCGGCACGCGGCGACGAACCCGGCGGCGTACTTCCACGACCGCCCGATCACCCGTGCCGACCACGCGGCCTCGCGCTGGATCGCCGAGCCGCTCCGGCTGCTGGACTGCTGCCAGGAGACCGACGGCGGCCAGGCGCTGGTCGTCACCTCGGTGGAGCGGGCCCGGGACCTGCCGCAGCCGCCCGCCGTGGTCACCGCGGCCGCCCAGGGCGCCGGCCGGTCCCAGGAGCAGATGACCAGCTTCTACCGCGACGACCTGACGGGCCTGCCCGAGATGTCCGTGGTCGCCCGCCAGCTGTGGCGCAGCTCCGGTCTGGCGCCGGCCGACATCGACGTGGGGATCCTGTACGACCACTTCACGCCGTTCGTGCTGATGCAGCTGGAGGAGTTCGGCTTCTGCGCCCCGGGCGAGGCGCCGGCCTTCGTCGCCGAGGACCGGCTGCCGCTGAACACCCACGGAGGTCAGCTCGGGGAGGCCTACCTCCACGGGATGAACGGCGTGGCGGAAGCCGTACGGCAGCTGCGCGGCACGTCCGTGAACCAGGTGCCGGGGGCCGCCCGGACCCTGGTGACGGCGGGGACCGGGGTGCCGACGTCGGGCCTGGTCCTGACCGCGGACTGAGCCGCGCACGGAGCCGCGGAGCCGCGCACCAAGTCGCGGAGCCTCGCACGGAGTCGCGGATCGTCGCACGGAGTCGCGGAGCCTCGCACGGAGACGTGGAGCCTCGCACCAAGTCGCAGAGCCTCGCACGGAGTCGCGGAGCCTCGCACGGAGTCGCGGATCGTCGCACGGGTCGCGGATCGTCGCACGGAGCCTCGGAGCCTCGGAGCCTCGCACGGAGACGTGGAGCCTCGCACGGAGTCGCGGACTGAGCCCGGAGGGATGAGCACCCAGGGGTCATCCCGTAGTAGTCGCCGTCGTCTCGTCCACCTTCAGGAGGTGGGGCGGGCGCCACCCCTACAACCTGAGAGGGATCCGGCTTCGGGACCTGCGGCCGATCCGCCCGGGCGGGCCGCGAACCTAGCGTGGAGCCATGACCACACCCGTCTGCACCAGCGCTTCGAACGGCATGACGCGGCCTTCTCCGTACCCGTCCTTCACGTCGTACGTCAGGGCCCGTCAGCCGGTGCTGCTGCGCACCGCACGGTCGCTGACCGCGAACCCGAGCGACGCGGAGGACCTGCTGCAGACCGCGCTCACCAAGACGTACGTCGCGTGGGAGCGGATCGAGGACCACCGGGCGCTCGACGGCTATGTCCGCAGGGCCCTGCTGAACACCCGTACGTCGCAGTGGCGCAAGCGCAAGGTCGACGAGTTCGTGTGCGACGAGCTGCCGGAGCCGGATCCGGTCGCCTGCGCGGACGACCCGGCGGAGCGGCAGGCGCTGCACGACGCCATGTGGCGGGCGATCATGAAGCTGCCCGCGCGGCAGCGGGCGATGGTGGTCCTCAGGTACTACGAGGACCTCAGTGAGGTCCAGACGGCCGAGGTGCTCGGTGTCTCGGTGGGCACGGTGAAGTCGGCGGTGTCGCGGGCGCTCGGCAAGTTGCGGGAGGACCCTGAGCTGGTGCTTGTCCGCTGACGAGGGCCGGTCTTGCGGCCCGCTTGGGCGTCCGGGCCCCGATGTCACCTGATCGATCACCGCTCCCTAGTGACATACCGCGCGGTATGTGCGCAGAATCAGCACAACCGTTACCACCGCGTAGGCAATGTCGCCGCCTGGGAGGACACGCCGTGCTGAGCACCATGCAGGACGTACCGCTGACCGTCACCCGCATTCTCGAGCACGGTGTGCTGGTGCACGGCCGGTCCCAGATCATTACCTGGACAGGTGAGAGCGAGCCGCAGCGGCGCAGTTTCGCCGAGGCGGGCACCCGGGCGGTGCAGCTGGCGAACGCCCTGCGCGACGACCTCGGCGTCCGCGGCGACGACCGGGTGGCGACGCTGATGTGGAACAACGCCGAGCACGTCGAGGCGTACTTCGCGATCCCCTCCATGGGCGCGGTGCTGCACACCCTCAACCTGCGCCTCCCGGCCGAGCAGCTGGTGTGGATCGTCAACCACGCCGCCGACAAGGTCGTCATAGTCAACGGCTCGCTGCTCCCGCTGCTCGCGCCCCTGCTGCCGAAGCTGCCCACGGTCGAGCACGTCGTCGTCTCGGGACCGGGTGACCGCTCGCTCCTCGAGGGCGCCCACGCGCGCGTGCACGAGTACGAGGAGCTGATCGCGGACCAGCCGAAGACCTTCGACTGGCCCGAGCTGGACGAACGCCAGGCCGCCGCCATGTGTTACACCTCCGGGACCACGGGCGATCCCAAGGGCGTGGTCTACAGCCACCGTTCGATCTACCTGCACTCCATGCAGGTGAACATGGCCGAGTCGATGGGACTGACCGACCAGGACACCTCGCTCGTCGTCGTCCCGCAGTTCCACGTCAACGCCTGGGGCCTGCCGCACGCCACCTTCATGACCGGCATCAACATGCTGATGCCGGACCGCTTCCTCCAGCCCGCGCCCCTCGCCGAGATGATCGAGAGCGAGAAGCCGACCCACGCGGCCGCCGTCCCCACCATCTGGCAGGGTCTGCTGGCCGAGCTCACCGCCAAGCCGCGCGACGTCTCCTCCCTCACCCAGGTCACCATCGGCGGATCGGCCTGTCCGCCCTCCCTCATGACCGCGTTCGACGAGCTGGGCATGCGGGTCTGCCACGCCTGGGGCATGACGGAGACCTCCCCGCTCGGGACCGTCGCCCGTCCGCCGGCCCACGCGGTCGGCACCGACGAGGAACTCGGCTACCGCCTCACCCAGGGCCGCTTCCCGGCCGGCGTCGAGGGCCGCCTCACCGGCCCCGGCGGCGAACGCCTCCCCTGGGACGGCGAGTCCGCGGGCGAGCTGGAGGTGCGCGGCACGTGGATCGCCGGCGCCTACTACAACGGCCCCGACGGCGAGCCCCTGCGCCCCGCCGACAAGTTCAGCGAGGACGGCTGGCTGAAGACGGGCGACGTCGGCACCATCTCCCCCGACGGTTTCCTCACCCTCACCGACCGCGCCAAGGACGTCATCAAGTCCGGCGGCGAGTGGATCTCGTCGGTGGACCTGGAGAACGCGCTGATGTCCCACCCCGACGTCGCCGAGGCCGCCGTCGTGGCCGTCCCGGACGACAAGTGGGGCGAGCGCCCGCTGGCCACGGTCGTCCTCAGGGAGGGCGCCACCACGGACTTCGAGGCCCTGCGCACCTTCCTCGCCGCCGAGGGCCGGATCGCCAAGTGGCAGCTCCCGGAGCGCTGGACGATCATCGGGTCGGTGCCGAAGACGAGCGTGGGCAAGTTCGACAAGAAGGTGCTGCGCAGGCAGTACGCGGAGGGCGAGCTGGACGTCACCCGGCTCTGAATTCGCCCGCGCTGCGACTGCCGCAGCCGGTGTCGCGGCCGATGCGGCATCCGCAGTGCCGAGTCACGCATGTCGTGTACGCCGGGCAGGGCACCTCGCGGCCCCTGCCCGGCGTACGCCGTTTTCACGGTCGCGGGCCGACGTCACCGTCGTAGCCCGGTGGAACCCACGGGCGCCGGCCGGAACCCCCGGTCGCAGGCCGGAATCACGGGCGTAGGCCGACTTCGCCGTCGTACGGTCTTCGCCGTCGTACGGCCTTCAGCGTTGTACGGCCGTCACCGGCGTACGGCGGTGGTCGTCCAGCCCAGGATCAGCCAGGCGCCCGCCACCGCGACGACGCCACCCCAGCCGAACTGGGTGAAGGCGAGGCCGGCCAGGGCCGAGGCGGTCGCGCCGCCGGCGAACCCCGCGACGACATAGGCGCTGTTCGCGGTGGCCGGGGCGGAGGTCGTCGTCAGGGCGAGGGTCTGGTTGGCGACGTGGGAGGCGACGAGAGCCGCGTGGATCACGATCGCGGCCACGAAGAGCGCCACGAGCACCTGCCCGCCCAGCCAGAACAGCGGGACCGAGACAGCGGCGAGAAGATACGCGTTGCGTACGACCTTCGCGGCGCCGAAGCGGTCGACCAGGCCGCCCGCCAGCGGTGCGACGACGCTGGCGGCCAGTCCGAAGAGGCCGAAGAGACCGGCGGTCGCGGTCGACAGTCCGTAGGACCCCTCGCCCGTCAACAGCAGGGCCAGCGAGGTCCACAGGGCGCTCCAGGCGCCGTACATCCCGGCCTGTCGCACGCAGGCCCGCCACAGGTCGGGCGAGCGCCGCACCAGGCCCGGCATCGCGGTGAGACCGGCGAAGAGGTGGCCCTCGCGAGGGCGGTGGCGTTCGGAGGGGAGGGCGGCCGCGGTCAGCAGGCCCAGGATCGTGGTGAGAACGGCCGCGCCCACGAAGACCGCCCGCCAGCCGAAGGCCTGCCCGGCCAGCCCGCCGAGGACGCGGGCCGCGACGATGCCGGTGAACAGCCCGGCGATGACGGCGGCCACGTGCCGGGCACGCCGGTCGGCGGGGGCGCGGGCGGCGACCAGCGGCACGAGGAGCTGCGGGACGACGGTCGCGGCCGAGGCGACGAGCACGGCGGCCGCGAGCGCGCCGGTTCCGGCGGCCGTGGCCGCGGCGACCAGGGCCGCCGCGGTGACCAGGGAGAGGACGGCGACGAGTCGGCGCCGGTTCACGCGGTCGCCGAGCGGGGCGAAGACGAGCAGGCCGGCCGCGTAGCCGAACTGGGCGACCGAGGCGATCCAGGCCACGGCCGAGGGCGCCGAGCCGAAGTCGTGGGCGATGAGGGGGAGCAGCGGGGCCGCGAGGTAGATGTTGGCGGCCGTGACGGCGGTGCAGAGGGCGATGAGGACGAGGAGAAGGTCCTTGCGGCGACCCGTGGCCGCCGAGGGCGCGACTTCCTGCGTCGTTTCTGGAGTGTCCCGGGTTTCTCGAGTGCCGTGATTGTCCCGGGTCTCTCCGGTCTCTCCGGTATCGCCGGTCTCTACGGTCTCTCCGGTCTCTCGGGGTGCTCGGGCTTCTGTGGCTTCGGGCGACGACATGGTGCGGTGCTCCCACTCCGACATCTGGCATCTCGCATCTCGCATGTGGCATGTGGCTTCTAACGCGACCGGCAACCAACCAGTTGGTTGGAACGCAGGGGGAACAGTCTGGGGTGAGCGTGAATTCCCTGTCAACCAACTAGTTGGTTAGGTCCTCGCTACGATGGCCCCATGGCAACCACCAGGGATCCCGAGGCCACCCGGGCCCGGATCTTCGACGCCGCCGTCGCGGAGTTCGCCCGCTACGGCATCGCGGGCGCCCGCATCGACCGCATCGCCGCCGAAGCCAAGGCGAACAAGCAGCTGATCTACGCCTACTTCGGCAACAAGGCCGAGCTGTTCTCCCAGGTCCTCGGCCGCTCCATGGTGGATCTCGCCTCCGCCGTCCCGGTCGACCCGGACGACATCGAGGGCTGGCTCGACCGGCTGATGGACTACCACGCCGCCCACCCAGGGCTGCTGCGCCTGCTGTACTGGGAGGGCATCGAGTACGGCAGCACCGAGCTGCTGCCCGACGAGGCGCAACGCCAGAAGCACTACGCGCTCAAGGTCGCCGCCGTGCAGGACGGGCAGGACCGGGGAGTGATCTCCGACGCGATCCCGGCCCGCGACCTCTTCTTCCTGCTGATCGCGATGGCCAACTGGGCCGCCTTCGTCCCCCAGATGAGCCGCATCCTGGCAGGCTCCGAGGATGCCGACCGCGACCGCCTGCGCGCCTCCATCAAGGAGGCGGCGCGGCGGATGGTCGCCCGGTAGGACGAGGTAGGACCGGGGCGGACGGGTCCTAGTTGGTGCCGATCCGGGCCAGCAGGTCCACGATCCTGCTCTGCACCTCGGCACTCGTCGACCGCTCGGCTAGGAAGAGGACCGTCTCCCCCGACGCCAGCCGCGGCAGGTCCGCCTGGTCGACGGCGGCCGTGTAGACGACCAGCGGAGTGCGGTTGAGCTGGCCGTTCGCCCGCAGCCAGTCCAGGATCCCGGACTGGCGGCGGTGCACCTGCATCAGGTCCATCACGACCAGGTTCGGCCGCAGCTGCCCGGCGAGCGTGACGGCGTCCGCGTCGCTCGCCGCCCGCGCCACCTGCATCCCACGCCGCTCCAGCGTCGAGGTCAGGGCGAGGGCGATCTCGGCGTGCTCCTCGATGAGCAGCACCCGGGGCGGATGCTGCTCGCTGTCACGCGGCGCGAGCGCCTTCAGCAGGACGGCGGGATCGGCGCCGTACGCGGCCTCGCGCGTCGCCTGCCCGAGCCCCGCCGTGACCAGCACCGGAACCTCGGCGGCCACCGCGGCCGTGCGCAGCGACTGCAACGCCGTACGGGTGATCGGCCCGGTCAGCGGGTCCACGAACAGCGCGGCCGGGAAGGCGGCGATCTGCGCGTCGACCTCCTCGCGCGAGTGCACGATCACCGGCCGGTAGCCGCGGTCGCTGAGCGCCTGCTGCGTACTGACGTCCGGCGCCGGCCACACCAGCAGCCGACGCGGGTTGTCCAGCGGCTCCGGCGGCAGCTCGTCGTCCAGTGGCTGCGGCCGTGGCGGATCCGCCACCTCGACGGCCCCGCCCGGGCCGTCCAGCGGCTCGGGCCCCTCGGCGGCGTTCTCGTCCGGGGCCCCTATGGCGTACGACCGTCCGGCGCCCTCGGTCCCGGGCCCACCGGGCACGAGCCGCGACTGACCCGCGAGAGAGGGGTGCGGTACGGGGGTCGGCGCGGGCGTCGCGCCGGGCGGCGGCGCGGGGGCCTGCGCCACGACGGGCTGCTCGGCCGACGGGTGCGGCCGTGCCGTCTGCTCCGGGCGCGTCGCCGGGTCGGGCGGGGTCCCCAGCTTGCGGCGCCGTCCGGAACCACCGGGGGTGTTCGGAGCGGGGGTGGCCGTGGACTGCGCCGACGGCAGCCCCGGCTGCGAGTGACGCATCGCCTGAGCCTGCTGCAACTGCTGTGCCTGCTGCGCTTGCTGCAACTGCTGTGCCTGCTGAACCTGCGCGGCCTGCCGGGTGAAGGGCACGCCCTGCCCCAGGGTCCGCACGCTGATCGCCCGACCCTGCGTCGAGTTGGGGTCCATGGGCCGGCCCGCCGCGGCCTCGGCGGGCAACGGCTGCGCCGCCCGCGGCTGCCCGACGGCGGCCTCGGGCGGAAGCGGAGTGCCACCGCTGGGCGTTGCCGCCGCGGGTGCGGGTTGCGTCACCGCGGGGGCGGGGGCGGGAGCCGCTTCGGCCGGGAGCGGCTGGCCCTGGCCGGGCACGTTCGGCACGGAGGCGGGGGCCGCTTGCACGGGGAGCGGCTGACCTGAGGTCGGCTGCCCGGGGACGGGCCCGGCTGCCGGAACCGGCTGCGCGACGGCAGCGGCAGGCCGCGCGGCGGCGACGGGCTGTCCCACTTGCTGCGGCTGAGATCGGGTCTGGGGCTGAACCTGTGCCGGGGCGGCGACCTCCGCAGCCTGAGCGACGGCCCGTCGACGGCGTCCCGTGGGCGCGTTCGTCGGGTGCGGCTGGGGCGGGGTGTGGTCGTCGGCCTGGTCGTGCGGGACGGCGTCGTGCCGCCCGTGGTCGATCGCGGAATCCTCGGCGGCACTCTGAACGCGCGCCTGTGCCTGAACCGGCGCCTGTGCCTGTGCGGGCGCCTGTGCCTGTGCGGGCACCTGCACCGCTCCCAGCCCCTGCACCGCTCCCGGAACCGGACCGGGCACGGAACCCGGAACCTGACCGGGCACCGGAACCTGACCGGGCACCGGAATCGGCCCCACTACCCGGGCAGCCGGGGCGGTCGGGGCAGCCGGGGCGGCCGGAGTGACCGGGGCGACCTGGGCTGCCGCACTCGTGCCGACGGGACCGTCCGGCACCCGGTCGGCCTCCGCGGGCGGCAGGGCGAACACCGCGCGGGGGCCAGCCTCCTGCGCGGCGGCGCGCTCGTTCGCGGCGGCCAGGGCGCGCCGTCGCCTGCCCGTCGGCTGACCGTCCTCCGTCTCCGTCTCCGCCTGTGCCGTGCCTCCCGGACCCGTCATCGGGGCCCCGGCCGGCGCGCCCGCGATCGCCGGCAGTGCGGGCGGCAACGCGTTCTGCGGCTGCCGGCCGTCCTGTGCCTGTGCGGCCCGCTGTCCGCCCGGCGCCGGTACACCTTGCGGCGGAACGGTGCCGCCGAGTCCCGTACCCGAGGCCGCGGTCCCCGCCGCGTGCTCCGCCGCGGTGACGACGGCGCCCTCGCTCACCCCGCCGTCGACCCCTGCGGCCATTCCCGCGTCGGCCCCCACGACGGCGACCTCGGCCGACCGTCCACGCCGCCGCCCGGTGCCGCCGGAGCCCTCCGGGCCCTCGGCCTCGTCCATCGCGGGAGACACCTCACCCGGCGTCTCCTCCGTGGCCGCCGCTCCGGCCCGCCTGCGCCGCCGTCCGGTCGGAACCGCGGCATCCGGGTCCGCGCCGCCCTCCGCCCCCGGGACGTCGCCCTCCAGGAAGGCGTCCACGGAGGACCGCCGGGCCCGTCGGCGCCCACCGGCGCCGTACTCGCCCGGAACGTCCTCCTCCGAGGCCATGGCGGCCGAGGGGGCCGCCGAGGCGGCACCGGCCGCGAGAGCGGGCAGAGCCATGGCCGCCGGAGCCGCCACGGCCCCCGCACCACCGCCCAACGGCACCTCCAGCACGTACGCGCTGCCGCTCATGCCCGGCACCTCGTGCGTCTGGAGCACGCCACCGTGCGCCCGCACGATCCCTCGCACGATCGGTTCGTGCACGGGGTCGCCGCCGGCGTACGGCCCGCGCACCTCGATGCGTACGACCTCGCCGCGCTGGGCGGCCGCCACCACGACCGTGTTGTCCATGTAACCGCCCGCAGAGACGGGCGCGTTGCCGGTGGCGTCGACCCCCGCGACGTCCGCCACGAGGTGCGCGAGCGCGGTCGCGAGGAGCCGCGCGTCGACCTCGGCCTCGATGGGCGGCGCGTGCACGGCGAACTGCACCCGTCCCGGTCCGATGAGATCCACCGCGCCGTCGACACCGGCGGCGACGACGGCGTCGAGCATCACCTTCGTCCGGGTGATGGCCTCCGATCCGGTGTCGAGACGCTGGTAGCCGAGCACGTTGTCGATGAGCGTGGTGATCCGCGAGTAACCGGCCGACAGGTGATGGAGCACCTGGTTGGCCTCGGGCCAGAGCTGACCGGCGTCGTCCGCGGCGAGCGCCGCCAGCTCGCGGCGCAGTTCGTCCAGGGGCCCGCGCAGGGACGCCCCGAGCAGGGTGAGCAGCTGCTCATGCCGCCCCGCGAGCGCCTCGTACCGGTCCTTCTCGCGCTCGCCGAGCGAGGCGTAGCGCTCCTCGCCGGCCGCGAGCTCCTCCTCGTGCCGCTCGCGCAGCTCCTCCAGCTCGGTCACATGCTGCTGGCGAAGCGCGGTGAGATCGGAGGCGTGCTCCTCGGAGAGCTTCTCCAACTCCTCCGTGTGCCGCTTCTCGACGCCGTCCTTCTCGTCGGCGAGGGCGTCGTAGGGCCGCCGGTCGGTGAAGGTCATGACGGCGCCGACGAGCTGATCGCCGTCGCGCACGGGCGCGGTCGTCAGATCGACCGCCACCCGGTCACCGCTCTTGGACCACAGCACCTGCCCGCGCACCCGGTGCTTGCGCCCGGAGCGCAGGGTGTCGGCGAGCGGCGACTCGTCGTACGGGAACGGCGAGCCGTCGGCGCGGGAGTGCAGTACGAGGGTGTGCAGCTCCTTGGCGCCGAGATCGCTGGCCCGGTATCCCAGAATCTGGGCGGCGGCCGGGTTGACGAGGACGATCCGTCCGTCGGTGTCGGTGCCCACGACGCCCTCGGACGCGGCCCGCAGGATCATCTCGGTCTGCCGCTGCGAACGCGCCAGCTCGGCCTCGGTGTCGACGGTCCCGGACAGGTCGCGAACGACGAGCATCAGCAGTTCGTCGGAGGCGGAGGAGTAGCCGTAGCCGTCGTAGGCCTGCTGGCCGTTCTCGAGGTTGGCGCTGGTGACCTCGACCGGGAACTCGCTGCCGTCGGTGCGGCGCGCGACCATCCGGGTCGGCTTGGTCCGCCCGCGCGGGTCCATGTGATCGGGCCGCCGCATGGATCCCGGGATGAGCTTGGAGTCGAACTGCGGCAGCAGATCGAGCAGCCCCCGCCCCACCAGAGCGGTACCCGGTGTCTCGAACGCCTCGAGCGCGATGGTGTTCGCGTTGACGACTGTCCCGTTGGCGTTGACCAGCACCAACGCATCGGGGAGCGCGTCGAGTATGGCTGCGAGGCGAGCAGCGCCTCGGGATGGCCTGCTGCTCACGAGTCGCTTCCTCCCTGTTACCGCACCTTGCCGACCGTGCGGGCCATCTTGCCAACCGGGCCGCACCGTGTCACGCGAGGGAGTCTAAGGGCTGGGGTCCCGTCGGCGTCGCCGGATGAGAGGGAGCTCGCACGACGAAGTGACACAGAACGTGTGTCCTCACCTGTCCTGGCCTGTCCTTGGGCACGACGGACGGCTCCCGCGCCCGCCCCGCCGCCTGCCCGGACTTCGCGGGACCTTCGCGCCACCTTTACGGAACCGGTGCTTCCGCCGCGCGTCGCCTGTACGCGCACGACCGCGAACAAGGGAGGGGCGTCGTCGGGAGTCGTCGGGCGTCGCCATCGGACACCGGCCGCGGCGCTCCGGCACACGTCAGCGGGCGGCCGGGCGCAGGTCGGGCAGCAGCGGCACGAGTTGGTCCCACCGCTCCATCTGGCAGCCGTTGCTGCGGTCGTACGTGGCGTCGACCGGGCGCCCGGCCCAGCGGCCCGTGATGTGGGCGGTGGCCGGTCCGCCGTACCGCATGGTGCAGACGCCGCCGTCCGGCGCGGGCGCGAAGGCGTCCCTGCCCCACCGGGTGACGCGGTCCACGGCGCGACAGGCGCTTCCCACGTCCGGGTGACTGCCGCCTCCGGGGTGGCAGTACAGATCGAACGTCCCGTCCGCCCGCCCGCCCGTGTGCCGGACGGTGACCGTGAGGTGATCGCCGGAGACCCGGTCCTCCTCCCGGACGGGCGGAGGCGAAAGTGGGGTGAGTGGGGTGAGTGGGACGAGCGGGGTGACACCGGCGACGGCGGTGACGGCCTCGGCCGTCCCGGCGGCGTACGCGGTGACCGGCCCGGTGGCGGACGAGGCGACCACGACGGCACAGGCGGCGGCGGAAGCGGCGACGGCGAACCGTCGGAGCGGGGTGACCTGGAACATGACAGGACTAACGCCACGCCCCCGACGACGTTGCGCCCCGGCAACCGCTTTGCCCTGCGGCCCACCTGCCTAGTACCGTGGACGCCGATTGGTGACACGCCGCTCGACTGTGTCATCATCTGCACGCACCACTCGCACACACGCGAGTGGTTGTGCTGGAGGCGTCGCCTAGTCCGGTCTATGGCGCCGCACTGCTAATGCGGTTTGGGACTTCAATCCCATCGAGGGTTCAAATCCCTCCGCCTCCGCGCGATCACCGAAGCCCCGGTCCACCCGACCGGGGCTTCGGTGTTTCCCAAGGAGCCTCCAGAGAGGCGTTTCCGCAGCTCACAAGCGGTATGGCAAACGGATTTCACATGTCGGCGGCAGTCATGTAATGTTCTTCCTGTCGCCGCGAGCGGGCCGCAAGGGCCGGGAGCGAAGACACGAAAACCGAATAACAAGCACTCGTAGCTTAACGGATAGAGCATCTGACTACGGATCAGAAGGTTGCAGGTTCGAATCCTGCCGAGTGCACCCATGTCAAAGGCCCCCCGGGATCATTCCGGGGGGCCTTTGACATCAACGGCTGACATCAACGCGGCCAGAAGTGTCGATCACTCCTCGGTGAGCGGCTCCTGCTCGTCGTCTGATTCCTCCTCCGACTCGTCCAGTCCGAGGGCGTCATCCATCCGATCGGCGGCAGCCTTGAGCGTCGTGCTCATGACGTGCGCGTAGGTGTCGAGCGTCATCGTGATCGTGCTGTGCCCGAGAGTCTCCATGATCGTGCGGGCGTCCACGCCCTGCGCGAGCAGGAGTGAGGCGCACGTGTGTCGGAGGTCGTGCACGCGCACACGTCGCACGCCGGCGTCACGGCACAGGATGGTCAGCATCCGATTCAGGCTGCGGGGGTCCGTGACGCGGCCAGTCGTCGTCGTGAAGATCAGCCCGTCCGGGTGCCCGGGGGCAGGCTGCCACTTCTTCCCCGCGACGGCGCGTTCGCGCTCCTGCTGAGTTCGGTGCTGTGTGAGTGCCCGCATGCAGTGCTTCGGGAGGGACACCGTCCGAATGGAACGCATCGTTTTGGGGCTGCCGAAGATCAGCTCACGCCGGATGCGTTGCACGTTCCGGCGGACGCGGAGCTGACCATTCGTGAGGTCGACGTCCGCCCACGTGAGGGCGAGCGCTTCGCCGCGGCGCAGGCCTGTCGACACGAGCAGCAGCCACAGAGCGTAGAGGCGGTGGGACCGGGCGGTTTTGAGCATCAGGCGGGTCTCGGCAGCGTCCAGCGGACGCACCTCCTTGCGGGCGACGGTGGGGGTCTCCACGATCCGTGCGACGTTCCGCGCGATCAGCTCTTCCCGGATCGCCTGTTGGAGCGAGGACCGGAGCACGGCATGGATGTACTGGACGGTCCGGGCCGATGGGCGACGCTTGCAGCAGCGGCCCACGGCGCAGCACGAACGCTTGCCCTCGGGACGCTCCTGGTCCGCACCGCGCAGGCAGCAGAGGCAGGCGTCCTTGAACTCCGCCAGGAACCAGCGCACGTCCGCCGGCGACAGCCGGTTCAACCGCTTCTTGCCGAGGGCGGGGCGGATGTACAGGCGGGTCAAACCCTCGTAACTGTTCAGCGTGGACGGCTTGAGCCGTGCCGGCGCGATGGTGGCGAGCCAGTAGGTCAGGTAGTCGCCGAACGCCATGGTGGACTCTGCGGCGGGGATTCCCTGTCGGGTCTTCTCCAGCAACTCTGTTAGCTTCTCGGCCACTTCTTTGCGGGTCTTGCCGTAGACGAACTTCCGGGTGCGGGTTCCGTCGGGACGGTAGACGTAGGCGGCGGCGTGATACCGGCCGTCCGTGCGCTTGCTGATCGTTCCTTCACCGTTGGCACGCTGGGCCATCAGTCGTTCTCCTCAATGCGGTTGCGCATGAACCGGCATACGGCGTCGACCGGGACGCGGCGGGCGCGTCCGACCGTGAAGCTTTCGAGCTGTTTCGAGCGAATGAGGTCGTAGACCTTGCTGCGGCTGAGGCGCAGGGCGGACATGACCTCGGGCACCTTGAGCGCTTCGTGGCTCGGGGGCATGGCGGTGGTCATGCGGGGGCTCCTCCGGGCTTTCGGGGGCCTTTGGAAGTCCGCTACCTGCGCTACCTCCGCTTCCTTGCAGGTCAGAGGCCTGCTGGGGGTAGCGGATGGGGGTAGCGGTAGCGGATGGCGTAGCGCGGGGTAGCGGGCCGCGGGGTGCGGCCCGCTACCGGGTTTCTGCTGGTCAGCCCACGTGTGCTGTGTCCGGTAGCGGAAGTAGCGGACTTTCCGGGGGCGGGGGGCAGTAGCGCTGCCAGGCGTCGTAGAGATCGGTGGCGTAGTAGCCCTTGAGGACGCTCCCGCCGGTTTTGATGTTGCGGGAAGCGACGGGGTCGCCGTCGGTGGTGACGTACTCGGAGAGCATCCGTGAGAGGCGGCGGGAGTCGAGCGGCTTGCCGCCCATGTCGGCCCAGGGGGCGTCGTCGAGGGCGTTGAGCCGGTCGAGGATGGCGACGGTGGGCAGGCGGTCGATGCCGCTCAGCACGTGGTCGCGCAGATCGGTAAGCAGGCGGATTCCGATGCTGCCTTTGTCGTTGGCCTGCGAGGCCTTGACCATCGTCGTGCAGGCCTTCCGCGCGCGGTCCGGCCAGTCCCCGCCGGCCGCGTCGGCAATGGCGATGAGCGGTTCCCACACGTCAGCGGGCCGGTCGGTGACCCCTTCGGGCAACTCGGGAAAGGCGTCGGTGACCTTCTCCTGAACCGCTTCCGCCCACTTGGCGAGCCGGTCACGGATCTCATTGCCCTCGCGGACGTGGATGCGGGTGCGGAACTGCTCCACCCGCTCATTCCGGGCCCGGCGGCGCATGCGGACGATGACGGACCGCGTCATGATCGTGTCGGGCAGGTAGCCGAGGCCGGCGACGGCGAGGGCGCAGAACGAGGGGAAGCCCTGTACCTGCTGGTTGGCTCCGTCTCCGACGCATCGGTACATCGGCCGGCCGCGGGTGTGTCCGGCGTTGATGAACCCCCGGAGCTGTTCGTTCTCGCCTGCCTTGGGTCCGAAGATCGTGTCGATCTCGTCGAAGAGGATCGTCGGTCGGCCGCCGTCGACCCCGGACACGGACCGAAAGAGGGCGGCGGCGGAGGCGTCCACGGCCGCCATGGAGCGCGGCACGAGGGTTTCGACGACTTCCAGCGCCCGCGACTTCCCCGATCCGGGTTCCGGGGAGAGGAACGCGAGTCGGGGGGTGGAGTCGAACGCGTCGAGCAGGTGGGCGTGCGCGTCCCACAGTGTGACGGCGACGTAGGCGGCTTCGGTGGGGAAGACGTTGAAGCGGCGGTGGAAGGCTTCCACCTCGTCCAGTAGCGCGGCCCCGTCGATGATCTCGGTCATGCGGCGGCCCTCCCTTCGGGCAGTCCGGCGGGAGCTCCCGCGCAGGTGGTCTTGTGGGCGGTGTACTCGTCGATCAGGGCGGCCACGCGTCGCGGTCCGGCGGCCGTGCCGGTCTTGCCGCAAGCGCAGGCGTAGGCGGCGTTGGGGAAGTCGCCGTAGCGCTTGGACCAGCGGGCGCCGTCGTTGTGGTCGCGGTAGATCGGCGGCGCGTAGATGCGAATGCCGGGCTGGTCCGGTGTGGGGTCGGTGCTGGGTCCGGGGTCCGCTTCGGGTGCCGGGGAGCGGTCGGGACAAAGAGCAGTGATGACGCCCTTGCGGGGGGCGTCTTTGGGTTCGCCTACGCCCGTCCGGGGTGCGGTCCATCGTGCGGCGTCCGGGCCGTCCGGTGTGCCGGTGATGCTCTTCAGGGAGGGGCGAGGATGGGCGCTCATGCCGCCTTCCCCCTGCGCTGGTTGCGGGTGATGGACCAGTTGAGGGCGCTGCGCAGGGTCGAGCGGCACTCGGCGACGGTGAGGCCGGCCGCCTCCCCCGCCTCCTGAAGAGCCTGCTCAACCGCGTGCCGGGGGAGGTCGCCCCACGCGACGAACCGCCCGAGTGCGCGCGCCGCACGGAACAGCGTCGACTCCCGCGCCCCCGGTTGGGCCGCGGCGACGTTCCGCGTCTCGGCAGCGAGCGCTACATCCGCATACCGAGTGGACTGCCCCGGTAAGGCCATTGAAGGGGTCTGAGCCGCCCTGGGGGCTGGTTGCAGGATGACTTGGAGCCATCCGGGCAGTGGAGTCGCCTCAGGGCCGCACAGCGCTTCGTAGGGTCCGGTGGGGGTGACGGATCCGGCGGCGACGACGTATCCGCCCCATGCCCGAGTGTCGACCAACTCACCCACAGTCCCGGCCGTGTTGGCCAGCCGGACGCCGGTCGGGGCGGTGAAGTACAGGTGGGTTCCGCCGCTCGCGGTCCGGGTCCGGTAGGTGTCGGGGACGGCATGGCCGGCGCGCTCGCAGAGCGCCCCGAAGATTGCCGCGCCGTCAGGCGCGTCCGAACTGCCGTTGTCCTTCGGCACGTCCAGGTCGACAACCAGGAGCCCGGAGGGGCCGGTGGCGATGCCGACGTTGAACGGGCCGTGGGACCAGGTGGCGCGGATGCGGTCCGGGTCGGTGGTGGCGCGCTCCTCCCACTTCTGGTGCCTGGTCGAGCAGGGGCCGTTGCTGGGACAGGACTGCTCGCCGTGCAGGGCGGGCCGCTTGGTGCCGGGGCGCAGGGGAAAGACGTGCCATCCGCGTTCGGCGGCGTCTAACGCTGCGCGCAGCAGCGCGGAACGGGCGTCATGGGTCATGCTGGTTGTCTCCAGTCCTGTGAAGGGTGCTGGTGAGCAAGGGCGGCCCCGCGACTTTGGCGAGACGTAGGGGGCCGCCCTTGGCGTAGCTAGTTGTTCCTGGCCCAGTAGAGGTACTGCCGGCGGACGTAGGCCCGCGGGTCGCAGGTCACGGCCGGCTGGTCCAGGTCGAGCAGGTACAGGGCCGCCGCGACGGCGGTTTCGGTGGTCTCACCGGGGTTGTCGGGTTCGCTGAGCAGGGCGATACGGTCGAGCAGGGCCGCCTTGCGCAGGTAGAACTCCCTGTCCAGTGCGGTGAAGCACTCCCGGGCGGCGAGAGTGCGGGCCGTCCATCCGATCTCGTCGAAGATGCTGGGGGCGTCCGCGTACGCCTGCTCCGGAGTCGGGAACGGCGCGTGAGCGGTGTGGGGCTGGTTCATGGGTGGTGGTCTCCTGTCAGCGCTTGGAGCCGAAGAGCTTGAGGCTGATCCCGCCCACGCCGATCGGGCCGGTGGCGGCGCCGATGGCGACGGCAGTGTGGACGGCGAAGTCGAGCAGGGCGATCAGGGCGGCGACGGTGGCGAAGATGCCGACCGCGGCGGCGCCGGCGACGGCGAGCGGGTAGAGGTAGGCGCCCAACGGGCGGCCGCTGTGGTCGGTGGTGTGGACGACGATCACGACCGGTTGCCCGGTGGCCTGCGCGCGGCGGTAGGCGTCGGCGGGGATGTGGGGGGCGAGGCTGCCGGGCGGGTTGGACTGGTTCATCGGTGCTCCCCTCGGGGTGTGCGACGGGCCCGCACCAGGAGGTGGCGCGGGCCCGTGCGGGTGGGTGTTAGGCGCGTGTGTCAGGGGGTGTTACGGGCCGGTGTGAGGGCGCGTAACACCGGGTCTGCCTAGGGGTTTGGGTGTTAGGGGCCCGTAACGGTGTTACGGCCGTTAGGGGTGTTAGGCCGCGGCGAGGGCGGGCACGATGCGCCACCGGCCGGTGGTGTTCGTCGCCTCCAAACGGCCGTCCGTCGCGGCTTCCTTCAACCGGAGGGACACCCAGGAGCGGGACAGGTTGTTGCGGTCGCACCAGTCGGTGAAGTCGACCGGCCCGACGACCATCCGTCCGGCCGCCTCGAACTCCGCCAGCGCTCGCGCGAACAGCTCCCGCGCCTCGTCCGGGGACGGCTTGCGCCCCTGCTCCTGCCCGAAGATCGGCGCGTCGTCGCCGTCCTCGGTGTCGGGGAGTTCGGCGTCCGGGTCGATGCCGGCGTCCTCGGGGTCGACCAGGAGTCCGCCGCCGTACTCGGTCATGTCGTCCTCCTCATGGACGGCCCGCAGCGCAGCCGGCTGCGCGGTCGGGCGGCCGGCGTATGCCTGTCCGGCCACACTGGCGGCGGCGCCGGCGGTGATCGGGTCGGCGCTCGCGCCGTTGTGCTGCACCCAGGCTGCGAGCTGCTGCATGACGGGCACGGCGCGCAGGGTGAAGCGGCGGGTGCGGCCCGGGGAGGGGTAGCGGTCCTCGGGGATGCCTGGGGAGACGGTGTAGCAGTATCCGGGGCGCCGGTTGCCCCATGCTCCGGGGTGGGCGCCGGCGTCCAGCACGGTGTCGGGGAGGCAGAACCCTTCGTCGCGCGGGTCGCAGCCGAGTGCGATCACAGACGGCAGCGAGGCACGGGTGGACGTGGACATCTGGTCGTAGGAGGGCCGCTGAAGCGACACGATCAGCGAGATACCCGCCGATCGGGCTTCCTGCGCGATCCCGGTGAACGCGTCGTCCCCGAGGGCGCGCAGAGTGTTGGCGGCCTCCTCGAACCACGCGACCAAGAACGGCATCCCTGCGCACCCGCACGCCCTCCCGCTCTGGCACGAGTGTGCGGGATCGTTCTGCTGCTGCGCGGCGGCCGGTACCCACTGGCGGTAGCCGTGGGCGCCCAGCCAGCGGGTCCGGGCGGGGATGACGGCCTTGACCGCCTCCACCATGACCTCGGTGTCCGTTCCGCCCTCGGCTGCCCAGTCCAGGCCGGTGCGGAGGGGGGCGAAGTCCTGGAAGGCTTTCGGGTCGGAGAACCACACGATGACGTCCCGCCGCGAGAGAACCTCGGTCAGCAGGTTCAGGGCCGTGTCGCCCTTGCCCGACCCGGTGCCGCCGGCGACCAGGACGTGGGTGGAGTTGCGCTCGGCGTCGGGGTCGCCGGGCAGCCAGAGCACGAGGGGGGCGCCGTCGTCGTAGCGGCCGATGACCAGCGGGTCGGCGATCGAACCCCCGAGGTTCGACGGCCCTTCCCACTCGACCACGTCCGCGAGCATGTCTTCGGGGACGATGACCAGCTCGCCGCGGCGGGAGGATCCGGCGTCGGGGGTGTAGCGGACGGCGGATGTCGGCAGGTCCAGCGCGGACGCGATCCGGGCCAGTGCCTTGGTGACGTCGTCGTTGGTCTGCTCACCGGCCACGACGGCGAGCGGCGCGGTGACCCGGTTCGGCTCCACCTTCGCCGCGCCGATCTGCGCCCGGGCCAGACCCACCTTCTCCAGCAGGCCACCGTCAGAGCTCCCGTTCGCGGCGCCCTCGGGGTTGTGGCGCAGCATCATGCGCACGTTCCAGGACAGCGCCACGACCGGCCCGCCCATTAGGAACATGTCGTCGATGGCGCCGGCGGTGGGGCCGGCGAGGCAGGCGGCGGTGACCCAGGCGGATCCGGCGGCGACGGTGACGGCGGAGTGCAGCCGGCGCTGTTGGCTGGTCGACTTTCCCGCCCACCAGGTGGCGCCGGTGAGGGCGACGGAGGCGAGGGTGAGGCCGACGCCGGCGCCGGCGCTGCCCTCCCACCGCCAGTTCCCCAGCGCGCCGGCGATACCGGTGCCGGCGAGGCCGATCCACGGGGGAAGGTGGGGCTTGGCCCGGTGCAGCAGATACGCGCCCACGCCCCCGCCCGACGAGCTATCGGGCAGGCTGTAGGCGGTCATGGCCTGCCCGTCGTTCAGAAGATCGGTGACGTTGCGGCGGTTGTTCCTGGTCATGTGGCTGCCTCTCTTACTGCTGGTGCCAGTTCATGACCGGCTGCTGCGGCTTGCGGGCACGGTGACGGACGCGGTTGATCTCCTCCTCGAACTCCTGCTGAAAAGTCGAGTAGCAAGCCGCGGCATTCTTCGCCGCATCGCGCAGGGCGTCGGCGGAGCGCTGCATCTTGCGCGCCACCTTCGCGGCCCGAACACGGGATCCGAAGGTGCGGCCCTGGGGGTCCGGGACCGCGGCCAGGACGCCTTTCATGATTTCGGCGCCCATGGCCACCTCGATCGAGAGGGTCACGGCGGCGGCGCGCAGGGTGTTGCAGTACTGCCGCACCTGCGCCGGCGACCCGAACTCAGGCGAGGGAAGCAGCGACTCGGAGTGCGGCCGGCCGCCCCCACCCTGGCGGGCGGTCTGTCGGCTGTTGTTGACGGTGACGTTGATCGGCGGGACGAACGAGCCGCCCAGCGCGCCGACGAACCCGCCGGCGGCGGCGCCGGCGTTGGCGAACTTGTGGCCCTTGCCGTCATTGGTGCTGCGCGGCCGGCTGCTGGTCTGCGCCCGCCGGTGGGCGGAAGAGCTGTCTGCCATCTGGCGATCTCCTCAGGTCAGTGGGAGCGGCGGACGATGAGCCACGTGGTCTGTGCGGCGATCCACATCAGGAGCCAGACCAGCTCCAGCGGGCCGGCGAGCGGCCCGAACCCGGCCGCGAACGCTGCCCACGTCAGGGCGAGGGTGGCGAGCAGGGCCAGACCGGCGCGCCAGAGCACGACCGTGCCGCGGCCGGGCCGGCGAACCTGCATGACCGCCAGCCACACCAGCGGAGCCGCGGCGAGCGGCGCGAGGACCAGGGACGACCACCAGGCCATGACGTGCAGCAGGCCAACGACGGCGAACGCGAGCAGGGCGAGCGCGGTCGGGGCGAGCGCGCGCCGGCCCTTCCACAGCGCGCGGCCCAGGAAGCCGAGTGCCTCGCGGGTCAGCGAGGGCGTCTCGGGGACGACGATCACGAACGGCTGCGCGCCGCGGCGCCCGCGCTGACGCGGGATCGAAACGGTGTGAACGGCCCCCTTGGGGGCGCGGGCACGGGTACGACTGGACACAGCGAAGCTCCTAGGTCGGAGAGTGGTTGAGGGGTGCTGTGCAGGCGAGTCAGGCCGCGGCGGCCTGGTCGTCGGGGTAGGCGCACGGCACGCACATGCCGAGCTGGGCCGGGATGACGTAGCCGGCATCCCGGAGGCACTCAGGACACGTGCGGCGGGCCGTGTTCGCCTTGTCCAATGCGGCCTGCTTGGCCGGCGTCATGGGACGTACAGGCTTCGCGTCGTCGACGCGGTAGAGGTAGGCAACGAGTGGCGGACGCCGGTAGCGGGGCCGCTCGATCTGCGCGACCACGTCCTGACCACCCGGCCGCAGCCCTTTTGCGCGCAGCTGGCGGCGGGTGGCCAAACCGTCCGGCGCCAGGCGCCAGGTGTAGACCGGTAAGGCGGCCATCACCGGCTCACGATCGCGAGTTGCGCGCCACCGTCACCGGGGTCGCGGTACTCGGCGTAGCGGGCGGAGACCCAGCCGACCGACCAGCCGCACAGGTCCGCGGCGCGTCGCACGGACACGCCCTCGGCGACCGCGGCGGCGACGATCCGCCGGGCGTGGTCCTCGGGCAGCTTGATGTTCACGGGCGGGCCGTCCAGCAGCGCGGCGTGCTCACGGCGGGCGGCTTCCGCACGCTCCCGGGCATCCCTCGCTACCCGTTCGGCCGCCTCGCGTTCAGCGTGTTCACGGTTCCGCTCGCGCTGTTCACGCTCGCGTTCACGGCGTTCACGCCCCTCACGTTCGGCAGCCTCCCGGGCAGCCTGCTCCTCCCGCTCCTCCCGACGCCGGCGCTCCTCCCGCTCCGCCGCTTCCGCGGCCAATCGGGCTTCGTGTTCACGCTGTTCACGCGCCAGCATCGCGGCGTGCTCGCGCTCCTCGCGCGCCTCCAGCCGGGATACTTCGGCGCGTTCGCGGGCGGCCTGCTGGGCTGCCTCGCGTTCGGCCCGCTGCCGCGCCTCCAGCGCCGTGACGGCGGCGGTGATGGCGCGACGGTAGGCGAGCCCGGTCTCCGCGGTGACGATCAGCAGCAACGGCGCCACCGAGTGGACCGCCACTCCGACAAGGTCTTTCTGCAAGGCGGAGTCGGCCGTGTTGAGCGCGAGGGTCATGCAGCCGGTCATCCACCGCAACACGATCGGCCACCGGCCGCCGTGCCCACCGAGGCGGGCAAGGACGGAGTCGAGACGGACCACGATGACCACCGCAGCGTCCACGACGAGCGGCAGGATCGGCGCCGTCCACCCCCACTTGACGGGGGTGTGGGCCGACATGAGGGGGGTGACGGTGAGGATCGAGTACAGCATGGCGCCGGACACGATCAGCCACGTCCCCACGTTCAGCGCGCGCTCCGCTGAACGGATCTGAACACCGTTCACGCGGCAGCCTCCTGCCGTGAACGCACCAGCACGGAGGCGAGCAGCCACACCGGCGAGGCGGGGTCGGCGGGGTCCCTGCTGAACTCCGTCCACTCCCACTCAGCCGCCGGCGCCTGAACGAACCCCAGCGCCGTGAGCGCCTGCGCCCGCTCCGTGAACGTCGGCACCCGCCCACCGGGACCAAAGCTGTACTCGGGCCACCCATCGAGCGAACCGCGCACCACCACGTACAGCCGCCAACCGCCCGAACTCGCGGACAGTTGCGCCCGCAGTTCCCGCGCCATCACGCCACCGCACCAGAGCGGTTGGCGAGCACGGCCCGCGCGGACAGCGCCCGGCGCCGGTCGCGGCGGGCGCGCCGCTGGTCCAGCTCGGTGGGCGCCTGGTCCAGCAGGGCGATCTGTACGTCCAGCGCCTCGACGTCCGCGAGGATCCGCGGCATCTCAGCCTCAATCGCGTCCAACTCGGAGTCCGTCGGCTCCATCCAGTCGGCGAACGCGGTAACAGCTTCCTGAACAGTCACGATGTGGTTCATAGGGTCGTGTTCCTCTCCAAGGGTGGACGGCCCGAACAGCACCCCCGGAGTTCCAGCTCCGGGGGTGCGCGCCGTTATGAGGTGTGGTCTGTCGTACGGCACGAGCGGCCACGGTCACCCGGCACGGAGCGCCGTGTATGGCGCTGATGCTGGGGCCGCGAGCACTGGTGCTCAGCGCGGGCACGAACGGCCCGCAAAGGTTCTGCGCAGTCAGATCAAGCGATGCCAGGTAGAGCCCCGAGGGGCGCATCTGGGCAGGTCACCCGGCCCGACGTGGGCGGTCGGGATGGTGACCCGCACCCATCGACCGCCTGTGTTCAGGCGGCTGGGTCGGCACTCTGTTGAGTTCTCAATCAATGCGCGCTCACTTCGTACTCACCCCCCGCAGTGCGGGGCTTTCCTCCGGGCGCTGCCCTGCCCTGGAGCAACCCAAAGAGGGCCTCTCCTAGCACTTCGCTGAACTAGTTCTGCGGTGCGCTGTGACGATTAAGGCACGCTCCGGGGCGGGCGTCAATAGAACTAGTTCAGAGGCTCTGTGGGGCGCCCGATCGGCCCCGAAGTGATCCCGGCTATCCTTCTAGGACTAGTTCTGTAAGACTGGGGGCGCGTGAGTCACACATCGAGGGAGTCAGGCATGGAGGAGACCAAGGTTCCGAAGGTTCAGCGGCTCGCCGCTGAGCTTCGGACGAAGATTCGAGAGGGGGCGTACCCCCCGGGTTCTGCACTGCCGAAGGTCCGGGAGCTCCAGGAATCCGAAGGTGTCGCCTACCAGACCGTCCGCGACGTGTACCGGGTGCTGGAAGACGAAGGGCTGATCATTTCCCGCCGGGGTGAGGGCACCTTCGTGTCTCCGATCCTCGGGAAGATCCACCGGGACGGAACGGGGCGCTACATCAAGTCGGCCCGAGAAGAGGCCGGCGCGCGGGGCGCGTTCGCGGCTGAGATCGCTCGGCTCGGGATGACGTCGAGCGCATCAACCGTGATCAGCCGGGAGCGACCGCCGAAGCGAGTTGCTCAGATCCTGGGCATCCATCACGCCGCGAAAGCTGTCGTCAGGGCACGGGTCATGCGTGCCGATGCCACCGTTGTGCAGGTGGCAACTTCGTACTTCCCTGGCGACGTGGCCTTTGATACGCAACTCGAACAGCAGGACACCGGGGACGGCGGAAGCAAGTCTCGTCTTGCTGAGCTCGGGTACCAGCAGACCCGTATCCGGGAGTCCGTGGATGTGCGGCCTCCGAGCAAAGAGGAAGCCGAGTCGCTTGGCGTTTCAGCCGACAGGCTCGTCTACGAGATCACCCATGTCGGCCTGACCGAGACCGGCAGGGCCGTGGAAGTCTGCGTCCACGTCATGCCCATCACCCTTTGGTCGCTCAGCTATGAGTGGCCTATCGACCAGCCCGCCGTCTGAGAGGAAAGACCGAAGTGAGCAGCAACACCGCCATCGTCCGCGACGCCACGGAGCGCTACCGCACGGCGCGTCGCGAGGCCGGCGAAAGCCGTGGGGCCTTCGAGACCGAGATCAAGCGCCTCGGTGGAAATCCCCGTGTGGAGACCGCTATCCGTCGCGACACGGCACTCCCTCACGTCGCCGAATTGCTTGGCATCGCGAGCACTGACCAGACCGTGATCCGGGCCAGGCACATGTACGACGGTGACCGTCTGGTGCAGCTTGCCGACTCGTACGTCCCTGTGGACGTGGCAGAGGCCGCGAGCATCGAGAACCCGGACCCGGGCCTCGGCGGCATCATCAGCCGGATGCGCGACGCGGGATTCGAGCAGACCGAAGCGATCGAGGAGATCACGCTGTACCCGGCGACCTCGGTTGAGGCAGAGGCGTTCGGCGTCGAGGTCGGCAGCAACCTGCTTCAGATCACGCACACCGGTTACACGAAGACCGGTCGCGCCGTTGAGGTCACCGTCCACCGTCCCAGCCCCGGTTGGGTTCTGCGTTACAGCCCGCCGATCAGCTGAACCGCGCGCGTATCGATGGCCCGCACCAAAGGTGCGGGCCATCGGCGTTCCTGCGGGTCCCGCCGACGTCACTGTCCATCGCTATCTCACGCCGATCGCTACCCCTATTCAGGGTATCTACGCGAATAGAAATAAGCTCGGAATCAAATCTTCCGCTTTCACTTGGAGTGATTTGGTCCGACTTGGCAACTTTTTATTCTGCACAGTGTGGGTAACTCAAACATGCAGGTCAGTGCCCATGCTGTGGATCGCCCTGTGGTTAATCCACTGCCTTGTCCACCGGTCCGCCCACAGGAAATGAGGGTTTACGCACAGTAATGCACAGGTTTTCCACAGGGGCTGTGGATGAACAGATTGGCGGCTGGCTACGGCGCTGTCACTATTGCCGCTGACGGGTGGCGTGGTCGCAAAAAAGCGGCCCCCGCTGGCACGGGAGCCGCCCCGACCTTGTCCCTAGCGTGAGAAAGGTCTAGCCATGACGGTACCCACGAAGCCTCAGGCGTCGCACTCCGAGGTATCCGCCGCCGACGAAGGGAGCCCTCCCGTACGCATCCGTTCGGTCCGTCGGTGGCGGCTCGTCGGGGTCGGAGTCGCTGCAATCGGGCTTGGCGTAGTGGCCCTCGTGCTGGCTTTCCCGAGCCTTGCGGCCCCTATCGGAACCTCGGCCGGCGTCGTCGCCGCCGTTGTCCCGCTGGTGCAACGGATGGGACGTGGCGGGCCGTCCGGCGGTGGAGCGGCCGGCGAACCGTAGAGCTGGCACATGGGCCAACGGTGCTTGACCAGCGAAGACCGGACGACGTCCTGACATCAACACCTGACATCAACAGCCACGTACACCGGCGCACGGCGGTGGACCGGAATCGGTCCAGCCCTGAGAATTGGCGGCGCTGAATGGCTGGTCGACGCACGACGCGTCCGGGGTGAACGCGCCTACGGATCAGAAGGTTGCAGGTTCGAATCCTGCCGAGTGCACCCAGACCAAAGGCCCCGGAGAGATCCGGGGCCTTTGGCGTTTCCGGGACGTACGGCAGTGAAGTACGGCAACGGCTGATGTCAGTCACCGGTCCCCGGCTCCGCGGCACGGCTGCTGCGACGCCGAGATCCTCATCCGCGGCGGCTTCGTGAACGCCGCCGTGCGGATCGGCTTCCACGCAGACGACCTCGACGACCGGGCGGCGCTCCAGGACGCGGTCGAGGAAGCCGATACGGAAGCCGGTGGGGCCGACGCCGCCTCGCCGGCAACTGGCCGAGCGAGGGCCGCACGGACTGCCTCACCTTCGTCGCCGAGGAGCCCTACGTGGTCGAGGTGCGCGACGCGCCCGGCGCCCAGATCTCCGTCCGGGTCCGATCGGCCTCCGGGCCGAATGGCTCGACGCGCCCGAGAGCGGTCGGTCGCCGTTCGAGGGAGGACTCGAGAAGAAAACCTGCTCGGCCCATAAAGTGCGGAATGAGATACGTAGAATTAATTAAGAAACGCTCTCCTCGTATTTCACAACGGCAGGGTCACTCATTTGCTGCGCATCTGGAGGAGGGGGAGTGGCGTTAGCGGGACATGACGAAAGCAAGGTCCCAGGGCCTGCCTCAACGCAACGCGAGGACGGATAATCTGCCTGCGGTCCGTGATCTGACAGTGGGGAAATACCTTTTCCCGCCCGGCGCGGCAAGCTCGGAGCCTGCGGTACAGGGCACCGTGATCGGGGGTGGTGTGCGAGTCGAACGTCAGATCACCGAGTCACTGCTCCGCGAGTTCCTTGCGCTGCTGGAGGCGATCCAGGAGGAACTCAATTCTCGATGGAGCGGCCAGGAGAACTTCGGCCGTCATGTGGACCACGCCCGACGGGCGCATTCCTATGAATCATGACTATGTAGATCCTTCCTTTGCGCGGCATGAATGGTATTCAGACGCGTACTCCTACGGGTCGGGCACCGGCTGGAACGGTGGACCTGTCGACAGCGTGCACGCGGGGGTGCCCCTGACCCCACCCGACGCGGGCTGGGACCCGGTCGAGGAACTCGCCTATCTCATGCAGGAGGCCGTTCCGGCGGAGCAGCCGGTCCGGGTGCCGCCGCCTCGCAGTGAGTCCTCGTCCGGCGTCGACTTCACCGACCCGATGGAGGGCCTGGCGCAGATCACCGCGCAGCTGCCGCCCACCCGACGCTCTTCCGCCGGGCATCGGAAGATGCGAGGTGGAAAACTCCGGCGCAAGTGGTTGCAGACCGGCAGCTTCGTCATCGTCGCACTCGTCGCCGTCATCGTGGCCATGGTCAGCGTCTTCGGCGGCATGGTGGCCTACGCGCCGCTCCAGAACATCACCTCCAAAACGGGAGGTGGAATGGTCTCGTCGTGGCCTCTTCTCGTCTACGGCCCCTGGATGGTTGCCTCTCTCTCCATCCTGCGGACTGCCCTGCATCAGCGCCGAGCTGTGCACTCATGGTTCATCGTTCTGTTGTTCTCCTCCGTCGCGATAATGCTGTGCGTCGCACAGGCGGACAAGACCTTCACCGGTATCGCAGGGGCTTCCCTGCCTGCTCTCGCGTCCCTCGCATGCTTCCAGCAACTCGTCCGGCAAATCACCTTGACCCTGCCACCGCAACAGGGCACGCGTCGCCACCGCCAGTAGCGTCCGAGTCCGCCGGGGGCCGTGCCGCGCGCGGCGAGGGGGCGAGCCGCCTTACATAAGACGGCATTTCGATCGACTTCCTGCCCGATACGGATTCCGGTGCGATCGGAACTGTCTTCGCCGGCAAGGGCCGGGCGAGGGCCGCCCGGCCCACCTGACCTTCTGCGCGTGTTGCCGAGCGCCTGGCGAGGAGGGCGGCTCCACCGCCCTCTGCTCCGCTCGTATCTGTTCGTGAGGTCCGAGGGGAGGGACACTGTGCGGCATGCCTGTTTCGTTGCATCACATCGTGATCGACGCTCATGATCTGCCCGGTCTTGCCCGGTTCTGGGCTGGGGTGCTGGGGTGGCGGATTCTGTCCGAGCGGGAGCGGGAGGTGGTGATCGGGGCGGATGAGACGGCCCCGGTGGGGATCTGCTTCATGCCGGTGTCGGACCGCAAGGTGGTCAAGAACCGGCTGCACCTTGATCTGACCTCCGCGGCGGAGGACCGGGAGGCCGAGATCGAGCGCATCCTCGCGCTCGGCGCCCGCCGGGCGGACGTCGGGCAGAGCGGCGACGAGTCGTGGACCGTGCTGGCCGATCCGGAGGGGAACGAGTTCTGCGTGGTCCGCCCGAAGAAGAACCTCGTGCAGTAGACGACGACTCTCCATCACGTGTGCGCGCCCGCTGATCAGGCCATCGTTCGATCCTGCCGTACGGCGACGAAGGACGGCGATCGCCATCAGCTTTCGTGGAGGCGGAGTTCCTCCCGGTAGGTGTTGGCCAGGGTGGTGGCGCGGGTGAACCAGTCCGTCAGAACGGCGGCCTCCTGGGGGGAGTAGTCCGCGAAGAGGGCGTTGAGGCGGGCGTAGTACGGCTCGTAGAGGGCGTGGGCGCGGGCGACCGCGGAGGGGATCGCGGCGACGCGGACCCGGCGACGGTCCTCGGGGTCGGGGCGGCGCGTGACATAGCCGGCGCGTTCCAGGCGGTTGAGGATGCCGGTCACGGCGCCTGTCGTGACGTGGACGCGGGTCGCGAGGTCGCCGGCGGTGAGGAGGTTCTCGCCGGCCTGGATGACGTAGGCGAAGCAGGTCAGGTCGGTGACGTTCAGGCCCAGGCGCTGGGCCATCTCCTGCTGGCCGATCATGCTGGCCGCGATGAGATCGTCCATCGCCGCGAGCGCTTGTGCGGGGGTGGCGGCGGGGCGGCCGTTGTGCGGCGGTGTCGGCTCGGCTGGCATCTCGGGGCTCTCTTGTTCCTGGCGCGGCGGTCTGCGGGTGTGCGTTCTGCGGTCCTCGGGTCTGCGGTCCTCGGGTCTGCGGTCCTCGGGTTGGCGGTCCTCGGGTTGGCGGTCCTCGGGTCTGCGGGCGTTGGTTTGTGCTGGGTCCTTGTTATCCGCTTTCGGTTTCTCTTACCCTCTAAGATGTTTAGTACTGCAACTTCTTAGAGGGTGAGGGAAGCGTGGCGGGTCATCTGTACGACGAGGGGCATACGGTCGCCGGCTGGACGGGCGTCGGCATCGTGACCGTCGGGACCGCCGTGGTGGGGGTGGGTGTGTGTACCGTCTCCGGGATCCTTCTGGCCGGGGGGCTCGTGATCGTGGGGCTGGGCGCGCTGGTCACCTGGGGGCTGCATCTCACCGGGTGGGGCAAGCCGCCGGGGGTGCGGCCGAGGGCGGAGTGGGGGATGCGGGTCCGGGATCCGTGGGCCCGCGGCGGGCATCCGGAATGTGTCGGATGCCGGCTCGCGGGGCGCTCGCCCAAGGCCCGGCCCGTGGTGTCAGTGCCTGGGCCTACGGTGGTGGGTGATGGCACAGGCATGGAAGTGCGCGGGGCTGCGGTGGTCGGCGGAGGGGCCGGAGCTGAGGTGGGACGGGGGGCGTCGTAGCCCGTTGTCCTGGGGGAAGCGGGTCTCCTTCGCAGTGGCGGAGGGGGGTGTGCGGGAGTGTGCGGGGGCTCGCGGGCATGCCTGCCCCCGGCGGGTGGTCGTGCCGGGGAGGAGCGCGGGCGGCCGGTGCGAGGAGTGCGCGCGGCTGGACCGGGCGCACTCCGTCGCCGCGGACCGGGTCGCCGACGACCCGCGCCCGTACCGCGTGTACCTCGCCTGGTTCGGGCCCGGTCTGGTCAAGGTCGGGATCACGGCGGTCGAGCGGGGCTCGGTACGGCTGCTGGAGCAGGGGGCCGTCTGCTTCAGCTGGCTCGGCAGCGGGCCGCTGATGGCCGCCCGGCGCACCGAGGAGCTGCTGCGGGCCGCTCTGCGGGTGCCGGACCGGATTCCGTACGCCGAGAAGCGGGCGGTGCGGGCCGCGCTGCCGCAAGCGCGGGAGGAACGGGCCGAAGAGATACGCGAGGTGTACGCGCGGGCCGTGGAACTGGGCGGCTGGCCCGAGTCGTTGGAGCGTGCGCCCTTCCTGCCGGTCGATCACGTACGGGCGTTCGGGCTGGCCGGGGCGCCGACGGCCCTCGGGGACATCGGCGAGCTCGTCCCCGGGGGAGCGGTGAGCGGGGAGCTCGTCGCGGCCGCCGGGCCCGATCTGCATCTCGCCACTCCGGTCGGGGTGGTCGTGCTCGACACGCGGTTGATGAGGGGGTGGCGGCTGGTGCCGGTGTCGGGCGGTGAACCCGCCTTTCCCGTACGGCACTTCGAGGCCGCGGTGGACCATCGGCAGGACGGGCTGTTCTGAAGGGCTGCGCGGGTGGGCAAAGGGGGCGGCCGGGTAAAGAGTTGGATCCCGCTGGGATCCCTTTCGGCAAGGAGGCTGGACCTGGGCGGGGCGCCCGGCTGATCGTGGGTGACATGAGCGAACAGCGCGTAACACCTGTTGTCGCATTTCAACCCCCCTACTACGCCGTGGTCTTCACCTCCCTGCGCACCGAGGGGGACGCCGGGTACGGCGAGACCGCCGAGCGGCTGGGCGAGCTGGTGAAGGACGTCCCCGGGTTCCTGGGGGAGGATTCGGCCCGTACCCCCGGCGGACTCGCCATCACCGTCGCGTACTTCCGCGATCTCGACGGGATCGAGCAGTGGCGGGCGCACGCCGAGCACCGGGCGGCCAAGGAGCACGGACGGGCGCACTGGTACGAGCGGTACTCCCTGCACATCGCCAAGGTGGAACACAGCCACGGCTTCGAGCGGACGCCCCATGCGATTCTCACGGAGCCCGTGTCCTGAGGGTCGCACAGCGTGTCGTACCGGACATACGGCCCCTCGAAGTCGATACGGAGCAAGGGCTTCCCAGGTGTTGCCTGAGAGGCGCCTGTGCGTTTCTCAGGGAAATCACAGATTAGTGAAAGAGTGCTCTCAGGGGACCCGGCCAAGGTGTTCACCATGACCACGACCTCGCCCCAGGGGCGCACCGAACTGCTGAGGCCGGACGGGAGCCCCGTCCGAGTGCTTGTGGTGGACGACGAGCTGTCGATCACCGAACTGCTGTCCATGGCCCTGCGCTATGAGGGATGGCAGATCCGGAGTGCGGGAGACGGCACGGGCGCCATCCAGACCGCGCGGGAGTTCCGCCCCGACGCCGTCGTCCTGGACATGATGCTGCCCGACATGGACGGGCTGACCGTCCTGGGGCGGCTGCGTCGTGAGCTGCCCGAGGTCCCGGTGCTGTTCCTGACGGCCAAGGACGCGGTCGAGGACCGTATCGCCGGCCTCACCGCCGGCGGCGACGACTACGTCACCAAGCCGTTCAGCCTCGAAGAGGTCGTGGCCCGGCTGCGTGGGCTGATCCGGCGCTCCGGCGCAGCCGACCGGCGCTCCGACTCGGTGCTCGTCGTCGGGGACCTCACCCTCGACGAGGACAGTCACGAGGTGTCGCGGGCCGGGGACAACATCCACCTGACCGCCACCGAGTTCGAGCTGCTGCGCTTCCTCATGCGTAACCCGCGGCGCGTGCTCAGCAAGGCCCAGATACTCGACCGCGTCTGGTCGTACGACTTCGGCGGCCAGGCCAACGTCGTCGAGCTGTACATCTCCTACCTGCGGCGGAAGATCGACGCGGGCCGGGAACCGATGATCCACACCCGGCGCGGCGCCGGGTACCTGATCAAGCCCGCTGTGTCATGAGCGGGCGACGACGGCCGCGTGCGCAGAAGAGACGAGCGGGACAGCCGCGCACCCTGCGGACGCGGCTCGTCGTCGTGTCCGTGACCCTGATCGCCGTGATCTGCGCGGTGATCGGCACCGTGACCACACTGGTGCTGCGGGACCACCTTTACGGGCAGCTTGACGGCTCCCTGAAGGAGGCCACCATGCGCCTGTCCGGCGGCCCCGCCGGAGGACCGGGTGGCAAGGACGAAGCCAAGAACAGCAACGGCACCGCCAACAGCAACGCCAACGCGCCCCAGAAGCAGATGACCCTCGACGAGTTCGTCAGCCAGGGCCCGGGGCCGCAGCGGGCGCTCGCGGCCCAGGTCGAGAACGGCTCGATCACCAGCGGCCAGGTCGGCGAGAAGAAGAACGACGACAACAACATCCCGCGGATGGACCCCGAGGACCTCAGCGAGGCCCAGATCAAGGTGCTCGGCTCGGTCGCGCAGGACGGGAAACGGCACACCGTCGAGATCCCCGGACTCGGCACCTACCGGGTCCAGTACATCAACGGCAACAACGGTGACTACTACGTTGGCATCCCGACCTCCGACGTCGACAACACCATCAACACCCTGATCCTCGTCGAGATCAGCCTCACCGTCGCCGGCCTGATCGCCGCCACCCTCGCGGGCACCGTCATGGTCGGTGTCGCCACCCGGCCCCTGCGCAGGGTCGCCGCGACCGCCACCCGGGTCTCCGAACTCCCCCTGCACACCGGTGAGGTCAACCTCAGCGAGCGGGTAGCCGAGGCCGAGACCGATCCGCACACCGAGGTCGGGCAGGTCGGAGCCGCGCTCAACCGGATGCTGAACCACGTCCACGGCGCCCTGCACGCCCGCCAGGAGAGCGAGATGCGGGTCCGCCAGTTCGTCGCGGACGCCAGTCACGAGCTCCGTACGCCGCTCGCCTCCATCAGGGGCTACGCCGAGCTGACCCGGCGCGGCCGGGAAGAGGTCGGGCCCGACACCCGGCACGCCCTCGGGCGTATCGAGTCCGAGGCCGGCCGGATGACCTTCCTCGTCGAGGACCTGCTCCTGCTCGCCCGGCTCGACGCGGGCCGCCCCCTGCAGTTCGAGCAGACCGACCTGGTCCCCCTGGTCATCGACACCATCAGCGACGCCCGCGCCGCCGGACGTGACCACGTCTGGCGCCTCGAACTTCCCGACGAGCCCGCGCTCGTCTCCGCCGACGCGGCACGCCTGCAGCAGGTCCTCGTCAACCTGCTCGCCAACGCCCGGACGCACACCGCGCCCGGCACGACCGTCACCGCACGCGTGCAGCGACGCGGGCCGTGGCTGTGCGTGGACGTCCAGGACAACGGTCAGGGCATCCCGGCCGATCTGCTCCCGCATGTGTTCGAACGTTTCGCCCGCGGCGACACGGCGCGCTCCCGTACCACTGGTTCGACCGGTCTCGGGCTCGCCATCGTGCAGGCCGTGGCGACCGCGCACGGCGGCGCCGTGACGGTGGACAGCGTGCCCGGGCAGACCGTCTTCACGGTGCACTTGCCGGCTCTTGCCCCCGCCGTTCCCCAGCCCTCCCCCGAAACGAACTGGCAACTCGACTCACAGGTCGAGCACAGTGCCACCACATGGGTGCAACAGGGCGCCTGACGAAAGTCGATGCCATGCGAACCGACTCTTCTCCCGGCACCCTGCCGGCGCGGGAGCACCTCCCGGCCGCCACAGCCGGTACGCCTGTCCTGGACGTAGTGATCCCCGTCTACAACGAGGAGAAGGACCTCCAGCCGTGCGTCCAGAGACTGCACGCCCATCTGACGCGTACGTTCCCGTACTCCTTCCGCATCACGATCGCGGACAACGCGTCGACGGACACCACCCCCCTGGTGGCGCAGCGCCTGGAGGCGCGCATCCCGGAGGTCAGGAACTTCCGGCTCGAGCAGAAGGGCCGCGGCCGTGCGCTGCGGACCGTCTGGTCGGCCTCGGACGCCCCGATCCTCGCGTACATGGACGTGGACCTCTCCACCGACCTCAACGCGCTGCTGCCGTTGGTGGCACCGCTGATCTCCGGCCACTCGGACCTGGCGATCGGCTCCCGGCTGGCCCGCAGCTCCCGCGTGGTGCGCGGGCCGAAGCGGGAGTTCATCAGCCGCGCCTACAACCTCATCCTGCGCGGCTCGCTCCAGGCCCGCTTCTCGGACGCGCAGTGCGGGTTCAAGGCGATCCGGCGTGATGTCGCACAGATTCTGCTCCCCCTGGTGGAAGACACCGGCTGGTTCTTCGACACTGAGATGCTGGTGCTCGCCGAACGTGCCGGCCTCCGTATCCACGAGGTGCCGGTCGACTGGGTCGACGACCCGAACTCCACGGTGCACATCGTGAAGACGGCGACCGACGACCTGAAGGGGGTATGGCGCGTGGGCCGGGCGCTGGCCACCGGTTCGCTTTCCCTGGACCGGCTGACCAGGCCGTTCGGCGACGACCCCCGCGACCGCGACATCATGGACGTACCCAAGGGCCTGGCCCGCCAGCTTGTCGGCTTCTGTGTCGTGGGTGGCCTCTCCACCCTCTTCTACCTGCTGCTCTACACCGTGTTCCGCCAGTTCGGCGGATCCCAGCTGGCGAACGCGCTGGCGCTGCTGGTGTCGGCCGTCGCCAACACCGCCGCCAACCGCCGGCTCACCTTCGGCGTGCGGGGCCGCGGCGGGGCCGTCAAGCACCAGGCCCAGGGTCTGGTCGTCTTCGGTATCGGCCTCGCGCTGACCAGCGGCTCGCTCTTCGCCCTGAACACGGCGACGTCCAGCCCCGCGCACTCCACCGAGCTGGCGGTGCTCATCGCCGCCAACCTCGCGGCGACCGTGCTGCGCTTCCTGCTCTTCCGCGTCTGGGTGTTCTCCGACCGGCGCGAGGGCGACGAGCCGACGAACGGCGGGACGGCCGCCCCCCGCGCCTCTGCCCCCGGCGTCTCCCTCCCCCACGCCTCCTCACCGACGTACCCGACCGGTGCTCCGCAGGCCGGCGGCCCGTCCGTGCCGCACCCCCAGACGCAGACGCAGCCGCTGCCGCAGCGGCACATCGTGCACCCGCACGACCACAACACGACCACCCAGTTCCGCGCCGGCGAAGCCGCGGACGGCACCTGGAGGGACGCGACCATGCAGATGCTGCCGGTGCGCCGCCCCCATGACACCGACCCGGGGGACGCCCGATGACCACCGACCTCGACCAGACGACGACCTGGGATCCGCCGCCGGCCGCGGCGCCGGCCGGCACGGATCCCGACGCCCGGGAGACGGCCGTCCCGTCCCTCGAATCCGGTGAGCCGAAGCAGCCCCTGCACCGCAGACTGTGGCGCGGCCGCCCCGAGGACCCCCGCTGGGCGCGCCCGGCCTTCCTCGGCCTGCTGGCCGCCACCCTGCTGCTCTACCTGTACAACCTGAGCGCCTCCGGCTACGCCAACTCCTTCTACTCCGCGGCCGTCCAGGCCGGCAGCCAGAGCTGGAAGGCCCTGTTCTTCGGCTCGCTGGACGCGGGCAACGCCATCACCGTCGACAAGCCCCCGGCCTCGCTGTGGCCGATGGCGCTGTCCGTCAGGCTCTTCGGTCTGAACTCGTGGGCGATCCTCGTTCCCGAGGTGCTGATGGGTGTCGGCTCGGTCGCCGTCGTATACGCCTCGGTGCGCCGCCGGTTCAGTGCCGCGGCCGGTCTGATCGCGGGCGCCGTGCTGGCGCTGACGCCGGTCGCCGCCCTGATGTTCCGGTTCAACAACCCGGACGCGATGCTGGCCCTGCTGATGGCCGTGGCCTGCTACATGGTGGCCCGCGCGCTGGAGGACGGCCGGACGAAGTGGCTGGTGTGGGCCGGGGTCGCGATCGGTTTCGCGTTCCTCGCCAAGACCCTCCAGGCCTTCCTGATCCTGCCGCCGCTGGCGATCGTGTACGCGGTGTGCGCCCCGGTGGGCCTGAAGAAGCGGTTCGGCCAGCTGGCCGTCGCCACCGGCGCGCTGATCGTGTCCGGCGGCTGGTGGGTGGCGATCGTCGAGCTGTGGCCGGCCTCCTCCCGCCCGTACATCGGCGGCTCGCAGAACAACTCCTTCCTGGAGCTGACCTTCGGCTACAACGGTCTCGGCCGCCTGAACGGCGAGGAGACCGGCAGCGTCGGCGGCGGCGGTGGCGGCGGAGGCACCGGGCAGTGGGGCGAGACCGGCTGGGACCGGATGTTCAACTCCGAGATCGGCGGCCAGATCTCCTGGCTGCTGCCGGCCGCGCTGATCCTGCTGGCCGGCGGTCTGGTGGCCACGCGGAAGCTGAAGCGGACGTCGACGACCCGCGGTCTGTTCCTGGTGTGGGGCGGCTCGCTGCTCATCACCACGGTCGTCTTCAGCTACATGGCGGGCATCTTCCACCAGTACTACACGGTGGCCCTGGCTCCCTACATGGCGGCCGTGATCGGCATGGGCGCGGGTCTGCTGTGGGAGAAGCGGTCCGAGCTGTGGGCCTCGATCACCCTCGCGGCCTCGGTCGTCGCGGCGGCGTCCTGGTCGTACGTTCTGCTCAACCGCACCTCCGACTACCTGCCCTGGCTGAAGTGGCTGGTGCTGATCGGCGGCCTGGCCGCCGCGCTCGGCCTGACCTTCGCGGGCCGGATCAACCGTCAGCTCGCGCTCGCGGCGGCCTCCGTGGGCCTGGTGGCCGCGCTGGCCGGACCGACGGCGTACACCATCAGCACGCTTCAGGAGGGCCACACCGGTTCCATCGTGACCGCCGGTCCGTCCGGCGCGAGCATGATGGGCGGCGGTGGCCCGGGTGGCGGCGGCGGTGGCCGAGGCGGCTTCGGCGGCGGCCAGAACGGCAACGGCAACACGCAGAACCAGGGCCAGAACCAGGGCCAGGGCCAGGGCCAGGGCCAGGGCCAGGGCCAGGGCCAGGGCCAGGGCCAGGGCCAGAACCAGCAGGGTGGCGGCACCGGCGGCTTCCCCGGCGGGGGCATGCCCGGCCAGAACCAGCAGAACGGCAACGGCAGCACGCAGGGCCAGGGGCAGAACCAGCAGGCCGGTCCCGGCGGCCAGACCGGCGACGGCGGCGGCATGGGCGGCGGGGGTGCCGGAGGACTGCTCAACGGCGCCTCGGTCACCGACGAGGCCAAGAAGCTGCTGGCGGCCGACTCCGGCAAGTACACCTGGGCGGCGGCCGCGATCGGCGCCCAGAACGCCGCGAGCTACCAGCTCGCCACGGGTGACGCGGTGATGGCGATCGGCGGCTTCAACGGCACCGACCCGTCCCCGACGCTGGCGCAGTTCAAGCAGTACGTGACCGACGGCAAGATCCACTACTTCATCAGCAGTGGCTCCGGCGGCGGCATGAGCGGCAGCAGCAGCGGCACGTCCTCGCAGATCAGCACCTGGGTCGAGGCCAACTTCAAGAAGGTGACGGTCGGTTCGGCCACCTTCTACGACCTGACGCAGAAGGCGAGCAGCTGAGGTAGCGCAGGTGAGCGCGTGAGCGCGTGAGCGGGTGAGCGGGTGAGGAAGGGCGGTGACCACGGTCGCCGCCCTTCCTCGCGTCCGCTCCTGATGTCGCACGTCATGCCGCAGGGCATGTCCCTGTCCCGAACAATTTTGTTGTACAGCGTACGAGGAGAGTTCTACGGTGTAGAACATGACCACGCCCCCGTCCCTCCCCGGCAGTCCCCAAGGACACCCCCAACGCTGGCTCATCCTCGGCGTCATCTGCCTCGCGCAGCTCACCGTGCTGCTCGACAACACCGTCCTGAACGTCGCGATCCCCTCGCTCACCCGGGAGCTGGACGCGGCCACCGCCGACATCCAGTGGATGATCAACGCGTACTCGCTGGTGCAGTCCGGTCTGCTGCTCACCGCCGGCAGCGCCGCCGACCGCTACGGCCGTAAGAAGATGCTGGTCGCGGGCCTGGCGCTGTTCGGCGTCGGCTCCCTGGCGGCCGGCCTCTCGGACACCACCGCCCAGCTGATCGCGGCGCGGGCCGGCATGGGCGTGGGCGGGGCGCTGCTGTTCACCACCACCCTCGCCGTGGTGATGCAGGTCTTCATGTCCGAGGAGCAGCCGAAGGCGATCGGCATCTGGGCCGCGGTGAACTCGCTGGGCTTCGCGACCGGTCCGCTCATCGGCGGCTTCGTGCTCAACCACTTCTGGTGGGGCGCGATCTTCCTGATCAACCTGCCGGTGGCGGCGCTGGGCCTGGTGGCCGTCGTCGCCCTGGTCCCCGAGACGAAGAACCCGCAGGGCGACCGTCCCGACCTGCTCGGCGCGTTCCTGTCCACCGTCGGTATGACCTCGCTGGTCTTCGCGATCATCTCCGGCCCCTCGCACGGGTGGACGTCGTCGCGGGTCCTGGCGAGCGCGGGGCTGGCGGTCGTCGTCCTCGCCCTGTTCGCCCACTGGGAGTCGAGAATCCCGTATCCCATGCTCGACCTGGCGTTCTTCCGTGACCGACGATTCACGGGCGCGGTCGCCGGCGCGGTTCTGGTCACCTTCGGGATGGGCGGGGCGCTGTTCCTGCTCACCCAGCAGCTTCAGTTCGTCCTCGGCTACGGCCCCCTGGAAGCGGGCCTGCGGACCGCGCCGCTGGCGCTGGCCGTGGTGGCCCTCAACTTCACCGGACTGTCGGCGAGAGTGATGGCCAGGCTCGGTGGCCCCATGTCGGTGCTGGTGGGGATGACGCTGGTGGCGGGGGGCCTGACGGCCGTCGCCACGCTCGCCTCCGGCGGCTACCCGGGGATGCTGATCGGGCTGCTGCTCATCGGCGCGGGGACGTCGGTCGCCAGCCCGGCGATGGCGTACGCGATCATGAGTTCGATCCCGCCGGCGAAGGCGGGGGTGGGCGCTGGGGTCAACGGGACGCTGGCCGAGTTCGGCACCGGGCTGGGGGTCGCCGTGCTCGGCGCCGTGCTGAACGCGCGGTTCGCGGCGGTGTCCCTGCCGGTCGCGCTGGCGGCGGCGAACTCGGTGGCGGAGAAGGCGCGGGTGATCGACTCGTTCTCGTCCGGGCTGGAGGTCAGCCTCCTGATCGGGGCGGCCGCGGTGCTGCTGGGCGGGGTGGTGGCCGCGGTCCTGCTGACCCGGGCGGAGCGCAAGGAGGAGCCGTCGGTGCTGGCCGCCTCGTGAGGAGAGGACTCCGCCGCGCCGAGCCCGAGCCGCGACCCCGAGCCGCAACCCCGAGAGCCGAGCCCGAGCCGTGACCCCGAGAGCCGAGCCCGAGCCGCAACCCCAAGAGTCGAGCCCGAGAGCCGAGCCCGAGCCGTGACCCCGAGCCGCGACCCCGAGCCGTGACCCCGAGAGTCGAGCCCGAGCCGGTACCTCCAGAGCCGAGCCGAGCGGCTCGCCGGGGCGGCGGAACCGCATGTCAGGGCGGTCCCCCGCGCCACGGCGACAGACCGCGGCCTAGCATCTTCCCCAGCTACCGGAAGGAAGGTGCCTTGCCATGGCCGAGACCGCCAGGAGCGCCGCGCATCACAGTGTGTGGCTGGAAGGCAAGGCGCGTCGGCGGGGCCGTGGCGGGGGACAGCCCTCCGGACTGGACCGGGAACGGATCACCGAGGCCACCGTGCGGCTGCTGGACGCGGAGGGGCTCGCCAAGTTCTCCATGCGGCGGCTGGCGGCCGAGCTGAACGTGACGGCGATGTCCGTGTACTGGTACGTCGACACCAAGGACGACCTGCTCGAACTCGCCCTGGACACCGCCTTCGGCGAGCTGACGGCGCTGCCCGACCCGACGGACGAGGACGCGGACTGGCGTGAGCAGCTGCGCGCGCTGGCCACGCAGTACCGCGGGCTGCTGGTCCGTCATCCGTGGCTGTCCCCGCTGGCCGGCCACTACCTCAACATCGGCCCGAACTCGCTCGTCTTCTCCCGTACGGTCCAGCAGGTCGTCCTGCGCACCGGCCTGCCCGCGCACGGAATCACCGGCGCGATCTCGGCCGTCTTCCAGTTCGTGTACGGCTACGGCACGATCGAGGGCCACTTCTTCGCGCGGGTCGCCGACACCGGTCTGACCCCGGACGAGTACTTCCGGCAGGCCATGACCGCGACCGCGGGCGCCCCGCAGACCGCCGAGATCATCGAGGAGTCGAAGACCCTCATGGCGGCCCGCGGCGGCGACACGGTCGAGGAGATGATGAGCCGCGACTTCACCTTCGCCCTGGACCTGCTGATCGCAGGAATCGAGGCAATGGTGAAACGCGGCTGACCCCTGGCCTTCCGGCCCGGCGGCCTCAGAACTCGGGTCAGGCGGCCTCAGGCCCGCTCTTCGGCCCCCAAGCCTGCTCTTCGGGGCCCCAGGGCTCCTGCCAGGCGACTCCAGGCCTCCTGGCCGGTGGCCCGGCCCTACTGGTCGGCGACCAGGCGGGCCGGGAAGCCGCCGGTGGCGATCGGGCCCCAGCGGTCCGGTGTGACCCGGATGATCGACTTGCCCTGCTTCAGCATGGCCTGGCGGTACTCGTCCCAGTCCGGGTGTTCGCCGGCGATGTTGCGGTAGTACTCCACGAGCGGCTCGACGGAGTCGGGCGTGTCGATCACCTCGGCCGTACCGTCGATCTGGACCCACGGCCCGTTCCAGTCGTCGCTGAGCACGAGGACGCCGACCCGGTCGTCCCGCTTGGCGTTGCGGGTCTTGGCCCGCTCGGGGTAGGTGGAGACGACGATCCGCCCCGAGTCGTCGACCCCGCAGGTCAGCGGCGAGGCCTGGGAGCTGCCGTCGGCGCGCCGGGTCAGCAGGATCGCGCGGTGCCGGGGCCGTACGAAGTCCAGCAACTCGTCCAGGGAGACCTTGGTGTTCGTCGCGATGTTCGGTGCCATGGAGTCAGCGTAGGCGCAGCGGTGCCCGTTCCGGCTGAGCCCGCCGTGCCTACGCCTGGGGCAGCGCGTCGCCCTGCACCGCCTGGACGTCCAGCTCCACCTTCAGGGTCGTGCCGATGGCCGCGATGCCCGCCTGGACGACCTGGTTGTAGTTCATCGCGAAGTCCTCGCGGTGCAGCTCCGCCGTGGCCCGGAAGGCCGCCCGGGTGCCGCCCCAGGGGTCGGAGCCGGTGCCCAGGTAGGCGAGGTCCAGGTCGACGGGGCGGGCGACACCGTGCAGGGACAGTTCGCCGTGCACGGTCCAGCGGTCCGGGCCCGCCGGGGTCAGACCGCCGGAGCGGTAGGTGATCTCCGGGTACGTCTCGACGTCCAGGAAGTCCGCCGACCGCAGGTGGGTGTCGCGCATGGCGTTGCCGGTGTCGATGGAGGCCGCCCGGATCACCGCCTTCACGCGGGACTCGGCGATGTCGTCCGGAGCGACCTCGATCGCCGCCGAGAACTCCGTGAACCGCCCGCGCACGCTGGAGATGCCCAGGTGCTGGGCGACCGCGCCGACGGCGGAGTGCGCCGGGTCGACGGTCCAGGGCCCGGGCGGGGGCAGTTCCGTGCCACCCCGCCGGGCCAGGGTCACGGTCCCCACCTCGGCGCGTCCGCTCGCCGTCACGATCGCACTGGAGGCCGCGGGCGCGTACCCGACGGCCGTGACGATGACGGTGTACGCCCCCGGTGCGAGCGCGGTCGCGTCCCGTACGGCTCCTTCACCGTCCGCCTCGGCGCGCAGCACCTGGCCGCCCGCCGTGTCGGTCACCGTGACGACCGCGTGCGACACGGCCCACCCGTCCCGCGTACGGATCTTCGCGGTCAGTCCCATCTCATGTACTCCTCGAACTGGAACCGGCCCGGTGCGGGGCGAACCCCCGCACCGGGCCGGAGCCGATAACTGTCGGAACTACTCGCCGGGGTGGGCGAGTTCGATGTCGTGGCCGTCGACGCCCGCGCCCGCCACGGTCAGCGCGGTGGCCACCGGCGGGTAGCCGGTAGCGATGACCGTGTACTCGCCGCCGTCGAGGTCGGCGAAGGCGTACGCCCCGTCCACGCCGGTGGTGGCGGTGCCGACCACGTTGCCCGCCGCGTCCACGAGCGTCACGCGCGCGTCGGACAGCGGACCGTACGGCGCCCGGACGACTCCCTGGAGCTGGGCGCCCGCTTCGAGGACGACCTCCGCGCGGGTCACGCCCGTCGCGCCGATCTCGACGGGCAGGGCGCGCGGCCGGAACCCGACGGCGTTCACCGCGACGGTCACGGCGCCCGGCACCAGCTCGGCGAAGGAGAACTCGCCCTGCTCACCGCTGGCCGCGGTGGCCAGCAGATCGCCGCGCACATCGGTGACGATCACCATCGCGTCCTTGACGGCCTCGCCCGACTCGGCGGCGCGCACGACACCGCTGAGTCCGCTGGTTCCGCTGAGCAGGATGTCGTACGCGACCGGCTCGCCGTTCACGACGATCGTGGACGCCTGCGGCTGGAAGCCGTCGGCGGAGGCGATCAGCACGTACGAACCCGTGCCCGGCGCGTCCAGTCCGTAGGAACCGTCGGCCTGTGCGACCGAACGGCCGAGCTGGCGTCCGGCGAGCGAGATCAGCGTGACGGCGGCCTGCGGGACGGGCGCGCTCTCCGCGCCGCGGACGTAGCCGTGCACCGGGATGCCGCCCGAGGGCGCCTGGAGGGGTTCGGCGGTGGCGACGGCGGCGAGCCGCTGCGTGCCCTGAGGACCGGCCTCCCGGCCGGGTTCGGCAGCCGCCTCGGCGACCGCCCAGCTGGGGACGTGCTCCTCGGCGGGAGCCGTGACCGCGGCCGGAGCCGAAGCGGTGGCCGTGGCCGGGGTCTCCGCCTCCGCCGAGGCCGCCTGCGCCAGCGCGCCCTTGGTGCGCAGCGGGACCTCCTTGATGAACAGGGTGATCAGGAAGGCGAGCAGCGCCAGGACGGACGCGATCAGGAAGACGTCCGCGATGCCGTGGCCGTACGCGCTCTCCATGACCGTGCGCAGCGGCGCGGGCAGCTTGTCCATGTCCGGGATCGAGCTGGAGGAGCTCGAACCGGAGGCGAGGGAGGCGTACTTGGGGCCGAGGTCGGTGATGCCGTCCTTGGCGTAGTCGGTGATCCGGTTGGCCATGACGGCGCCCAGCGCCGAGACGCCCATCGCACCGCCCAGTGACCGGAAGAAGGTGACCGTGGAGCTGGCGGAGCCGAGGTCCTTCGGCTCGACCTGGTTCTGCGTCGAGAGCACCAGGTTCTGCATCATCATGCCGACGCCGAGGCCCAGCAGGGCCATGAAGACGGCGGTCTTCCAGTAGTCCGTGTCGTAGCGGATGGTGCCCAGCAGACCGAGGCCGGCCGTGATGAGCACACCTCCGCCGACCAGCCAGGCCTTCCACTTGCCGGTCTTGGTGATGAACTGCCCGGAGACGGTGGAGGAGATGAACAGTCCGCCGATCATCGGGATCGTCATGACGCCCGACATGGTCGGGGACTTGTCCCGGGCCAGCTGGAAGTACTGGGCGAAGAACACCGTGCCGGAGAACATCGCGACGCCGACGAACATCGAGGCGATGGAGGACAGGGTGATGGTGCGGTTGCGGAAGAGACGCAGCGGGATGATCGGCTCGGTGGCCTTCGACTCGACGAGCACGAAGATCAGTCCGAGCGCGATCGAGCCCGCGACCATCGCGTACGTCTGCCACGACAGCCAGTCGTACTTGTCACCGGCGAAGGTGACCCAGACCAGCAGCAGCGACACCGCGGCGGAGATGAAGAACGCGCCGGCCCAGTCGACCTTCACGTCCCGCTTCACCGTGGGCAGGTGCAGGGTCTTCTGGAGCACGATCAGCGCGATGACGGCGAAGGGGACGCCGACGTAGAAGCACCAGCGCCAGCCGAGCCAGCTGGTGTCGGTGATGACACCGCCGAGCAACGGACCGCCGACGGTGGCGACGGCGAAGGTCGCGCCGAGGTAGCCGGAGTAACGGCCGCGCTCACGCGGGGAGATCATCGCCGCCATGACGATCTGCGCGAGGGCGGACAGACCGCCGACGCCGACGCCCTGCACGACTCGGCAGGCGATCAGCATGCCGGGTTTCTGCGACAGACCGGCGGCCGCGGACCCGAGCACATAGATGACGAGCGCTAGCTGGACGAGCGCCTTCTTGGGATACAGGTCGGCGAGCTTGCCCCACAGCGGGGTGGTCGCCGTCATCGACAGCAGGGTGGCGGTCACGACCCAGGTGTAGGCGGACTGGCCGCCGCCGAGGTCGCCGATGATCTCCGGGAGCGCGTTCGAGACGATCGTGGACGAGAGGATCGCCACGAACATCCCGAGCAGCAGCCCGGAGAGGGCCTCCATGATCTGCCGGTGGGTCATCGGAGTGGCCTCGGCGGAGCCGTGGGACCCTCCGCCGTGCTTCGCGTGAGCCCGCACACCGGCTGGTGTGGTCGTTGCCATGGGCTTCCTTTTCCTATGTTGCTTGTGCGGGTGTACGGGTGGTCTGTGTGTGTTCGCCTACGGGAACGGGAGGCGGCGGCGCGGGCGGGGCCGGCGGCCGGTGCGTGACCGTGCGGCAGTCGCCGAAGCTGGCGCGCAGCCGGGTCAGCAGGGCGATGAGCCGGCCGACCTCGGCGTCGGTCCAGTCGCCCAGCCGTTCCGCCAGCAGCTCGGTGCTCCGGCGGGACAGCTCGACGAGCATCGCGTGGCCCTCGGGCGTGAGGTGCAGGATGCGGGAGCGCTTGTCCGCCGGGTCGGGGGAGCGTTCGATCCAGCCCCGGTCGGCGAGGTGTGCGGCATGCCTGCTGGTCACGGACATGTCGACGGCGAGCAGCTCGGAGAGAGCGCTCATGCGCATGTCGCCATGGCGGCCGAGGAGCGCCAGTACACCGGCCGAGCCGGCGGAGCAGTCGGGCGGCAGGATCCGCCCGAGGTCACGCTTCACCGCGCCGACGGCGGTGAGCTGACGCACCAGCTCCTCGTACTGCGCCTGCCCTGCCATCACACCTCCCAGTTTGTTGCTTAGGGCAACCATAGGAGCGGTTGGTTGCTACAGGCAAATAAAAGGGTCGTGAGGCCCGCAAAAAGTTGGCAAAGGCAAGTATTGCGGTGGTAAATGTGCAGGTGGGGGCGTTGAGGCTCCCGGTCCGGGCGGGGGTGGTCGGCGTCCGCGCAGGCTCGGTCGTCTTCCGGGCGGGTCGGTCGTCGTCCGGGTGGGGTCGGCGCCGCCGGAGCACAGGGGGCAGGGCCACAGGGGTGAGGGCGCCCGGTACGGGCCCGACCCGTTCCCGGCGTGCGGCGAACCACCCGGCCGGACGGGGAGCCGCGACGTCACCGCCGGATGCCCGCCGGATGTCCGGCATGGTGGCCGCCGGATGCCCGGCGAGATGGCTGGCGAGGTGGTCGGCAAGGTGGTCGGCGCAGGCGGCGGGCGCGCCTCGGGCCTCAAGTGGCCGGTCGCGCCCGGAGGGTTCCGGTCGTCCGGACTCCCCACCCCCACTTGGGCCGCCCCGCGCATTTTCGCTAGTGTCTCGGCCCATGGCTAACACGCAGGGCCCCCAGGGCAACCACGACCCCGCCGGCAGCACCCAGATGTTCCGCGCGTTCGTCGACGACGGCGCCCCCCGGGCCGCCCAGCCGGCTCCCACACAGTCCGGGCCTCGCATCGGCCTGATCATCGGCATCGTCGCCGCGGTCGTGATCGTCGCGGCGGTCGCCTGGCTGGCGCTGAAGTAACCGCCCGCCCGCACCGGACGGGGTGACGGGGTGACCGGGCGCGTCAACCGCCGTGCGGCACGGCGGGGTCGGCGCGCACGCCCCCGTCCCTTCGCATGCCCGGTCCTCGCATGGCCGGTCCTCGTATGCTCGGTCCTCGTATGGCCGGTCCTTTCAGGTCCGGCGCCGCCCGCTCACTCCCACCGGACCGACACGTCGCGCGTCTCGATGTGCATGCCCAGCGGTACACGCCACGCGTCGACGCAGACCGTCCAGGTCTTCTCCCCGCGCGCCCCCGCGGCGATCGGCGTCGGGAGCGCGGCCGTCGACTCACGGGTCGCCCAGTCGATGCCGAGCAGGTCGACGACATGGGTCCCGAAGGTGACCGTGCCGGAACGCGCCGCGGTGCCGCCGGAGTTGAGGAACGTGAGGGTCACCTCCTCGCACCACCGCTGATCCGTGCCGGCGCGGACGGGATCGCTCATGGCGAGCGAGGCCGGTCCGGCGGGCGAGGTGCCCGGCGGGGCCGTGGGCGTCGGTGAGGGGGTGTCCGGGGGCGTACCGCCCGCGGAGGAGCCGCCCTCGACGCCCGGCGCTTCCGAGGCGCCAGGGGCACCCGTGACACCCGGGTCGGTGGTCGGTGGGGTGCCGGACCCGGCGCCGCCTCCCGCTGTGCCCCGTGAGCCGTTTCCGGCCGTTTCTCCGGTCGAGAACCCCGGGCCGGCCTTGTCCGCGGGAGAGCCGCTCGCGGCGTCCAGCGGGAAGAGCCGCACCCCGCCCGTCGGATCCGCCGAGTCGCCCGTACGCGTATCCGGGAACGCCGTGTCGCCCGCTCCGCCGATGGCGACGTAGCCGCCCGTGTGCCCGTCTCCCCCGCAGCCGGCCAGCAGGCCCGCCGCCAGGACGACGGCGGCCGCCGACGCGCCCCGAACGGCGCCCCGGCGGCCACGTGCCCGTGTCGGACTTCGCATCGCGCCAGTGTCACTGACGCTCCGTCAGGAGGGAAGTCCTCGGCCCGAGTCCGGCTAGTCGGAGATCAGGCCCTCGCGCAGTTGCGCCAGGGTCCGGGTCAGGAGGCGGGAGACGTGCATCTGGGAGATGCCGACCTCCTCGCCGATCTGGGACTGGGTCATGTTGGCGAAGAAGCGCAGCATGATGATGCGGCGCTCGCGGGGCGGGAGCTTGGCCAGCAGCGGCTTCAGCGACTCGCGGTACTCCACGCCCTCCAGGGCCGTGTCCTCGTAGCCGAGGCGGTCGGCCAGGGAGCCCTCGCCGCCGTCGTCCTCCAGGGCCGGGGAGTCCAGCGAGGAGGCCGTGTAGGCGTTGCCGACCGCGAGGCCGTCGACGACGTCCTCCTCGGACACGCCCAGTACCGCGGCGAGTTCGGCGACCGTCGGGGAGCGGTCCAGCTTCTGGGAGAGCTCGTCGCTGGCCTTGGTGAGGGCCAGACGCAGCTCCTGGAGGCGGCGCGGGACGCGCACCGACCACGAGGTGTCGCGGAAGAAGCGCTTGATCTCGCCCACGACCGTCGGCATGGCGAACGTCGGGAACTCCACGCCCCGTTCGCAGTCGAAACGGTCGATCGCCTTGATCAGGCCGATGGTGCCGACCTGGACGATGTCCTCCATCGGTTCGTTGCGCGAGCGGAAGCGGGCCGCCGCGTAGCGCACGAGGGGGAGGTTGAGCTCGATGAGGGTGTCCCGGACGTACATGCGCTCGGGGCTGTCCTCGGCGAGGGTGGCCAGTCGCAGGAACAGGGAGCGGGACAGGGTGCGGGTGTCGATGGCCCCTGTGGCCGTGGGAGCCGGGGCCGGAGCGGCCTCGGGGGCCGTGACGTCGTCGAGCACGTCGAGCACGGCGGGCTCGACGGGCGCGTTGGGCGCTGACTCGCTCTTTGTGAGCATGAGCACCTTCGAGCTGCCCTGATCTGCGGACATGCCACCCCCTTTGGGTCGCGGGACGGTCGCGGCGAACATTCCCGCTTGAGGAACGTCAGCCTTCACCTGAATACCGGCGCCGAAGCCCCGGCAAACGCGCTTCCGGCAGAATGTCACATGTCGGCAACACGCTGTAGTGACATGTCGACACGTGAGTGACGAATCAGCCCTGGAAAGAGGGGGTCTGACGGCCTTTCAGCGCAGATTCGTCGGGAAGAGACCTGATGAGCGATTCGCTCCAAGCGGTGACAACTCGCTCAGGCATCCGAGCCCTGATCGAGTGACGTGTCGTTCGGGTCCCGCGTCACGCCTCGATGCGGTTCGCCGAGCGAAGCCGCTGGAAGCTACGCGCGAGTAGCCGGGACACGTGCATCTGGGAGACGCCGAGTTCCGCACTGATCTGGGACTGCGTGAGGTTGCTGTAGTAGCGCAGGAGGAGGATGCGCTGCTCGCGCTCGGGGAGTTGGACCAGGAGGTGGCGCACGAGGTCGCGGTGCTCCACGCCGTCCAGTGCCGGATCCTCGTAGCCGAGGCGGTCCAGCAGGCCCGGCAGGCCGTCGCCCTCCTGCGCCGCCTCCAGCGAGGTGGCGTGGTACGAGCGGCCGGCCTCGATGCACGAGAGCACCTCGTCCTCGCCGATGCGCAGCCGTTCGGCGATCTCGGCCGTCGTCGGAGTGCGGCCGAAGGCGGTCGTCAGGTCCTCCGTGGCGCTGTTGACCTGCACCCACAACTCGTGCAGCCGGCGCGGTACGTGGACCGTGCGGACGTTGTCGCGGAAGTACCGCTTGATCTCGCCGATGACCGTCGGCATGGCGAAGGTCGGGAACTGCACGCCCCGGTCCGGGTCGAAGCGGTCGATGGCGTTGATCAGGCCGATGGTGCCGACCTGGACGACGTCCTCCATCGGTTCGTTGCGGGAGCGGAAGCGGGCGGCCGCGTAGCGCACGAGCGGGAGGTTGGCCTCGATGAGCGCCCCGCGCACCCGGTTGTGCTCCGGCGTGCCCGGCTGGAGCTCCTTGAGCTCGCCGAAGAGCAGTTGGGTCAGCGCCCGGGTGTCGGCTCCCCGGCGCCGCTCGGGCGGCTGGGCGGTTTCCGGAGGGGCTTCCTGGACGGTCTCCGGGACGGCCTCCCGGACGGCCGGGACGAGCTCCGGGATGACCTCCGGGAGGGCTTCCAGGGCAGGCGCGGAGGCGGGTGCCGGGGGTGCCTCTTCCTGAGGCGGCGCAGTACTGGCCGACACGGTCAACGCCACCTCTTCGTCAGGTCAACATCGGTCAACTCATCCATCAAAAGCGGTCATAGCATCACAAGACATGTGCACTGTGTGCAAGCACCCCATAACGCCGTGTTGAAGGAGAAGTTCAGCCGATCACCCCCACTCCGGACGTGCGAAAGCCCCCCGCTGTTCCGGCGGAGGGCTCCGTACTGCCGAGAAGGGCTGCCGAAAGGGCGGCTCAGAACTCGTAGTCGGCGACCACCCAGGTGGCGAACTCGCGCCACAGGGCGACGCCCGCCTGGTGGGCGGGGTGCTCGATGTACCGCTTCAGGGCGTCCGCGTCCTCGACCGCCGAGTTGATCGCGAAGTCGTAGGCGATGGGCCGGTCGCTGATGTTCCAGCCCAGTTCCCAGAAGCGCAGCTCCTCGATCCGGCCGCCGAGTGCCCGGAAGGCCGCTTCGCCCTGCACGACCCGGGGGTCGTCGCGCTCGACACCCTCGTTGAGCTTGAAAAGGACCAGGTGGCGGATCATGGGCACTCCCGTGCGTGCTACTCGGCCCCGTCGGCGAGCCAGGTGAAGAAGTCGCCGACGGCCTTGGCGGCGTCCGATATGCCCTGGAAGCCTATCTGGACGTAGTCCGCCGCCTTCGCCGGGTCTGTGATGATCACGTAGAGCACGAAGACCACGAGTACGTAGACGGCGATCTTCTTGGCGTTCACCGCCACCTGGCCTCCCCTGTATGAGCCCACCCGGGCCCTGTTGACGGCGGCGAGTGTAACCGTAAGTGCGATTTTCACACCGCTTTTGAGCGTCCACGGCGCGTTCGTGAACCGTTCGCGGGTCCTCGTCCGATGAGGGGGTGGACGCCGGTGCGTGCCGGGCGGAGTGGAAGAGAAGGGAAGGGGAGGAAAATGCTGGGACTGCTGGAACCGCTGGCCGTCGCCCCGATGGTCCTCGTGGCGGTGCTGTGCCTGGGGGCGCTGCTCGACTGCGCCCGTACCCCCGGAGAGCGCGTCAGGTACGTGCCGAAGCTGCTCTGGCTGATCTTCATGCTCAGCGCCCCGGTCGTCGGCGGCCTCGCCTGGATGTACCTGGGCAAGCGACCCGAGCCGCGCGAAAGCACCGGAGACCACGAAGAGCCCGGAGCCGCCGGGGACACGACGAAGGGCCCGGCTCACGGAGCCGGACCCTTCGTCCAGAAGCGGTAGCGGAGGGATTTGCACCCTCGGTGCTTGCGCCACACTCGCTCTCGAGGTCTGTTCGTGCTGGTCAGAGCAGTATCCGCAGCCGTTCAACCTCGTTCATTCCCGTACTCCCGCCCGGAGCGTGACCCGTTGTGGACAGCTCCGGACGGGGTGAATGAGAAGGAATCCGAGACGGGGTCAGTCCATCCTGACTGGCGGGTTGCCAGTCCACGTCTCGTCCTCTTCTTGAAATATCGCGAGGTTTCCACGCTCCGCACTTGTGCTCGCTCGACGGTTCAGCCACCACGGACATAGGGCTCGACGGTGGAGGATGAACCTCTTGTGTCACGTAGTTGAACGAGTGATGGCATACCCATTGACCAGCGGAAACGCTCCGGTTGCAGGCAAGGTGGGGCTGTAGCAGGCTGGAAAACGAGGGTCCGACGCTTTCCGGTCCCGTCGCCCTCGGCGAGGCGCAGGAGGAAAACCCCCGGTACATTCACGGCGATCTCGCCGAACATCTCGCGTTGTCTGAGCGGGACCTGTGCCGCAGCCTCAAGGTCGGCCCTCTTCGAACTCCCGCACATCAATCAGCAGGTGGTCCTATGTCCATCCGCAGGCACTCTCGCATGTCCGCAAAGTCCCGCGCCTCCGCAGCCCTGGCCGCAGCCTCGATCGGCGGCAGTCTGCTGGTCGTTGGTACGGCCCCGCCAACCGTCGCCGCCGTAGAACTGGGAACGGTGACCTACTCCGGCACGGTGAGCTGCGATGCCCGGTATCCGGCCCCCGCCACGTCCGTCCCGGTCAAGGTGACCCTGACCAACGGCCCCAAAAAGACACCCAGGACGGCGTCGGATACCGTCGAAAACGATGGTGCACGCGCAGGGGACTACGGCCCTACCGACTTGGTGGTTCCGCTGGATTCCAAGTTCCAGCTCAGGGTCACAGTCTCGTGCAAGCCCGCCGGGCAGAACGTAAAGACATTCAACAGGCAGATCGAGCAGACAGACCTCACAGACGAGCAAGTGATCACGCTCGACATCAAGTAGTGGTTGGAGGCGCAGACGCCCTGCCAGGTACGTGGCCTGACGGGGCGTCTGCGCATTGCCTTACCGCGAGGGATGCGCCCATTCTGGCTGATTGGCGACCATCGCTATTGTCAGAGGGCAATGGAAGCATCGTCGCCGGATCTGCTGCGCACGCACCGTGCCAAACAGCAGGAGGAACGCGCTGCGGCCGGCGGGGACTGGACGGACGAAGGGTGGCTCTTCGCGACGCCGACCGGCCGGGGCACTTCCCCCCGAACGGACCATGACGACTGGAAGGGACTACTGGACGACGCGAAGGTCCGAGACGGCCGGCTACACATGCCCGCCACACCGCTGCAACGGTCCTCCTGAATCTCGGAGTCTCCGAGAGACCTTCCACGGACGCATGGTGGCCGACGGCCGCAAGGCCGGGACGATCCATCAGATCCACCGCACCTTCCGTACCGCGCTGAACGAGGCCGTCGGAGTGTCCGAGCGCGCCGTCATGGGACTCATGGGCTGGTCCACCACGGCCACGGCCGCGCGGTATCAACACATGGGCGACTCCGTTCGCAGCGAGGTCGCGCGCCAGGTTGACGGACTCACTTGGAAGCCGGAGCGGTCGGACAACGATGACGACCGTCCCCACGGGGGGCTCGCGCCGGGCTGCTGAACACCGGAGGACAGGCTTAAAGGCCAATACTCCAGTTCAAGCTGGCTTCTACCGAGATGCGTGTAAATGGCTGCTGTTTGCACCTAAGTTGCGAACCGCCACCTTCCGGCCTACTTGCCCATAACCTGATTTTGGTTGAGGGGGGTGGTTTCATGTATCCGGAGAATCGTGACTGTTCGTGCCACGGGTCGTTCCAGTGCCTACGGTGCGCGGGGCGGACGTCGTCCGCTCCGCGGCAGGCGTCGTCCGAGCCAACATCCAAAAACTGCTTCGAGGTCATCGGGTATGCACTGGTGATCATGTTCCTGGTGGGCTTCTTCGCCGCCCATCCCGAAGCGCGACATCATCCGTTCAGCTCTCTCGGGGACTTTTTCGGCGGTGTCCGACATTGGCTGAGCGGCCTGCCGCGCGCCCTGTCTTGAACCGGCGGCCAGTTCAGGCTCCACGGCCTGCAACTGAGACGGAAACTGAGACGGAAGACCACGAAGGGCCCGGTCCAACGGACCGGGCCCTTCGTCTACCAGCGGTAGCGGAGGGATTTGAACCCTCGGTGACTTGCGCCACACTCGCTTTCGAGGCGAGCTCCTTCGGCCGCTCGGACACGCTACCGAGGGAGACCTTACAGCAAGGCCGGCCCCGGTTTGAAATCGGTATTCGGGGGGGTGGATCACCGGTCGCGGAAGAACTCCGTGAGGAGCCCGGCGCACTCCTCGGCGAGGACGCCTTCGACGACCTCGGGGCGGTGGTTGAGCCGTCGGTCGCGGACGACGTCCCAGAGGGAGCCGGCCGCGCCCGCCTTGTCGTCGCGGGCGCCGTAGACGACCCGGTCCACCCGGGACTGCACGAGCGCGCCCGCGCACATCGTGCACGGTTCGAGGGTCACGACGAGCGTGCAGCCGGACAGCCGCCACTCGCCCAGCGCGGCGGCCGCCCGCCGGACGGCGAGCACCTCCGCGTGGGCCGTCGGATCGCCGCCGGCCTCACGTTCGTTGTGGCCCCTGGCGAGGACCGTCGTACCGTCCGGAGCCAGCACGACGGCGCCGACCGGGACGTCTCCGTCCCGGGCGGCCAGCCGTGCCTCGTCCAGGGCGAGCCGCATCGCGGGCCGCCAGCGGTCGCGTACGGGATCCGGCATCGTTCCCGGTGCGGTCAGCGGACGGTCTCCAGAACCTCCGAGGCGCCCAGGGCCTCCGCGATCTCGGTGACGGCGTCCGCGGACAGCGACCTCAGCTCCTTCTCGCCGACGCCGAGGTCGTCGAGGATGCCGGCGTCGCCGACCGGGCCGTGCGGCACGGCCTCGGCCGAGCCGTTCACGGTGCTGACGGCACCCTCGTTCTCGACGTCGTCCTCGTTCTCACTCTCGTTCTCACCGTCCTCGGTGCCGTCGAGGTCGAGGGCGTCCAGGTCGACGTCGTCACCCGGGTCCCTTCCGAGCAGCTCGTCGGTGAGCAGGATCTCGCCGTACGAGCTGCGGGCGGCGGCGGCGGCGTCGGAGACGAAGATGCGAGGGTCCTCCTCGCCGTCGATGCGGACGACCCCGAACCAGGAGTCCTCCTGCTCGATCAGCACGAGCACCGTGTCGTCGTCTGGAGAGGCCTCCCGGGCCAGCTCGGCCAGATCCGACAGGGTCTCCACATCGTCGAGCTCTGTGTCGCTCGCTTCCCACCCGTCTTCGGTGCGCGCGAGCAGTGCGGCGAAGTACACCGTGACTCTCCCACTGGTCTTAGGCGTGCCGGTTGGGGGTCCCCCCGGCGGAGGTTGCGGGCGGAGAGAGCTCAGGCTCCGAGCCCCACCCACTGGGAATCGTGGCAGAAACAAGGCGTCCAGGGGACGTCTTCGGCTCCCTGTGTTGGGTGGTTTTGATCGCACGCCCACGAGGACGTCCATGAGCACGTCCATGAGACGTCCGTGAGTGACTCACCAGCGCTCTCGTTGCCGCCACCAGCGGATCGTACGCGGCTTTACCGCGCGCCCACGCACGTCCGCCCCACGTGACACCCGTGGCGGTGGCGATCTTCCCCGTATGCCCCAAGTCCCGTACGGCTGCGGCTACCAGCGGAAGGTGCGCATGCGCATCGCGTGGCGCAGACGGGCGGTCTTGGCGCGGCGCGGCTGGACCCGGTCGCGCAGTGCGCGGGCCTCGGCCAGCTCGCGCAGAAACCGGGCGCGGCGCCGACGGCGCTCGGCGTCGGTCTCGTCCGGCCGCGCCCTTTTCGGCGAGTCGTTGTCGGGCAGGTTGGGCAGCTCAGGCATCAGCACACCACTCCGGGTACCCCGGTCCGTCTCCTTACCTTTCCCCCACTTTCCCTCCGACGGGCGGTTTGACGCCAGCCAACGGCCCAACCCGGGGGAAGGCCGAGGGGGAGAGGTTCACCGTGAGTGGGGACGCCGGGCGGGTTCGGCCCGGTTACTGTTGTGGACATGCGTCTCCACGTCGTCGACCACCCCCTGGTCGCCCACAAGCTCACCACGCTGCGCGACCAGCGCACGGATTCCGCGACCTTCCGCCGGCTGGCCGACGAACTGGTCACCCTGCTCGCCTACGAAGCCACGCGTGACGTGCGCACCGAGCAGGTCGACATCAAGACGCCGGTCTCCCCGACCACCGGCGTGAAGCTCTCCTACCCCCGCCCGCTGGTCGTGCCGATCCTGCGCGCGGGCCTCGGCATGCTCGACGGCATGGTCCGGCTGCTGCCGACCGCCGAGGTGGGCTTCCTGGGCATGATCCGCAACGAGGAGACGCTCGAGGCGTCCACGTACGCGACGCGCATGCCGGAGAACCTCCTCGGCCGCCAGGTGTACGTACTGGACCCGATGCTGGCCACCGGCGGCACGCTGGTCGCCGCGATCCGCGAGCTGATCCGGCGCGGCGCCGACGACGTGACGGCCGTGGTGCTGCTCGCGGCCCCGGAGGGCGTGGAGCTCATGGAGCGCGAGCTCGCGGGCACCCCGGTCACCGTCGTCACGGCGGCGGTCGACGACCACCTCAACGAGCACGGCTACATCGTCCCGGGCCTGGGCGACGCGGGCGACCGGCTGTACGGCGCGGCCGAATAGCCCGGGCGAGCCGAAACACTCGTCACTCTCGAGAACGGCCGGACGGCGGGAAGGGCTGCTGCTAGCAGCCCTTTTTCGTGGTTGCCGTCGGCAGCGGCGCGGCCAGGGCCGTCAGCGCCTTGACCGAGGCCGCCTGGCTGGTCAGCGCCTTGAACTGGTTGCCGATGATCAGGTCGACGGTCGTGCCCGTACGGGCGGTGTCGGTGCGCCGTTCGGCGGTGGTGAGCTGGGTGGCGAGCACCGGCAGCGAGGTGTTCAGCGAGGCCGCGGGGCCGAGCAGTATCCCGGTGCCGACGACCTTCTTGTCGTACTGCTTGGTGGCGTTGCCCACCTCGCCGATCTTGAAGCCGCGTTTCTTCAGCTCGTCCGCGGTGGTCTTGGCGAGGCCGCTGCGGGTGGTGGCGTTGAAGACGTTCACGGTGATCTGCGCGGGCTTGGGTGCCGAGCCCGCGACAGCGGCGGCGGCGGACGCGGAGGCCGCGGGGCTCGCCTTGGTCGCCGTCGTCACCTTCGTCGAGCAGCCGGAACCGGCGGCCGTGGCCGTCCCTCCGCCGCCCGTGAAGACGTCGATGAGCTGAAGGGTGCCCCAGCCGGCCACGCCGAGCACGGCACCGCAGGCGACGACCACGACAGCCAGCCTGCCGCGTCGTCGATGGGGGCGCATGCGGGGGTATTTGTCCCCCGTGATCCGGTACTTGCCGCCCATGCCGGGGGGAGTCAGCATGCTCATGGGCGCAGCGTAGTGCGCCGGGGCGGCCGTGACGAATAAACGATCATCCGACACCGTTCGAGGCGCGGGAAAGCACCCGAAAGGGTCAACGCGCGAGGTCGACCGGGGCGGGAGAGGGGTCCTGGCGGAGGGTCAGTCCAGCTCGAGCACGCGCGCGTGCAGTACCTGTCGCTGCTGGAGTGCCGCCCGCACCGCGCGGTGCAGCCCGTCCTCCAGGTACAGGTCGCCCTGCCACTTCACGACGTGCGCGAAGAGGTCGCCGTAGAACGTGGAGTCCTCCGCGAGCAGGGTTTCCAGGTCGAGCTGCTGCTTGGTGGTCACCAGCTGATCGAGGCGGACCGGGCGCGGCGCGACGTCCGCCCACTGCCGGGTGCTTTCCCGGCCGTGGTCGGGGTACGGCCGGCCGTTTCCGATGCGCTTGAAGATCACACGGAAAGCCTACCGGTCCAGACGTTCCGGGCGCAGCCATGGAGACGGAGTACGACGCTGGAAAAGACGTGATGAACGGGGGTAAAACGGAACGAGGGTCTGCCGATGAGTGGGTCGACGAGGGCCGCTGACATCGCCGACGGGGACGCGTTCGCCGGGCCCGCCCTCGACCTGGGCGCGCTGCTGTGGGACGGGAAGTGCCTGCCCGAGGCCCCCGTCCGCATCCCCCTTCCCATGCTGAGCAGGCACGGACTGGTCGCGGGCGCCACGTCGTCACCGTCCTCAGCGAGAAGGGTGCTCCGACGCGGGTGGCCGCGACCCGGCTGCGCGCCCCGGAGTCGCTGATGGGTCCGGTCGACGGCCCCGCCCTCGACCGGGCGGCACGGGAGCCCCCGCTCCACGAGCGGTATGCACAGGCTGTGGACAGAGAATCCGCGTTCGAGAAGCTGGCGGCCCGGCCCGCCGGGCAACCGGAGCCGCCGAAGTCGCCGAAGTCGCCGGAGTCGCCGGAGTCACCGAAGGGTTCCCGGACCCGGGAGTCCGAGCCGCGGCGGCCCGAGGAGGACCGCTCCGTCGTCGAGCAGGTCGTCGGCAGCGGCGTGTTCAAGTCCCTGGCCCGTTCCGTCGGCACGCAGATCGGCCGGGAGATCACCCGCTCGCTCTTCGGCACGGCCCGGCGGAGGCGGTAGTCCGCCTCCGCCGACCGGTCAGCGGTCCCGGTGCTCCGGGGCCTGCCGCGGTTTCGCTTCCTTCACCTGCGGTTTCGGTGCGCTGCGCGCGGCCTCCGCGCGCAGCAGGGCGCGCAGGATCGCGTACGGGTCTGTGGGCATGACTCTTTCCCTCGCATGTTTCTCGCGTGAGCGTGAGCGCCGAGCGGCTGATCGTCGGCGGGCCTGGGAACGGCGTCCGTCAGCAGCGCAGGACCACGGTGCGCAGGGCGTGCAGGGCGTACGACGGCCGGTGCGGCGCGGGGCGCGGCCGGTCCGCGGGGACACCGGGCGCGGGGGCCGGGAGGGGCGCCGGGCGTCGCAGGGCGGCGGGGTGGTGGGCGCAGGGGGCGGGTCGCAGCGCCGTGTCGAGGGCGTCGTACTCGGCAACCTCGGCGGCGGCGACGGGTGCCGCGGAGACCTCGGCGGCCGCACCCGGCACCAGCAGGGCGAGCAGCAGCACGAGCGTCCGCAGCCAGGTGCGGCTGCGGGGGAGGCGGGCTGCGGGGCTCATGGGAGGTCATCTCCCCGCGACACGCCCTGGGTTCAGCATGCCGGGGGCCGGATCCGCCCGTTCGGCGGACAACCGGCTCACACGGTGTGCCACACGATCCGCCGGGCGGCGCGGGAGCGGGAGTGCGGGGCCCTCGAAGGGCGACTCGGGCTCGTGGGTACCGCTGCCCGCCCGCGGGGCGTCGGCCCACCACCTGGCACCCGGGCGGGCCACCTGGCACCCGGGCGGGTCACCCGCCACCCGGCACCCGGGCCCGCCATCCGGGCGGGCCATCTGGCACCCGGGTCGGCGACCCGCCACCCGGGCGAGCCGCCCGACACCCGGGCCCGCCACCCGACACCCGGGCCCGCCACCCGGCACCCGGGCCCGCCACCCGGCACCCGGGCCCGCGACCCGCCACCCGGGCCCGCCACCCGACACCCGGGCCCGCCACCCGACACCCGGGCCCGCCACCCGGCACCCGGGCCCGCGACCCGCCCCCCGGGCCCGCCACCCGGCACCCGGGCCCGCCACCCGGCGCCCGGGCGGGTCACCCGCTCCCCGGGCCCGCCACCTGGCACCGCTCCCCGGGCGGGCCACCCGCTCCCCGGGCGGGTCACCCGCTCCCCGGGCCCGCCACCTGGCACCGCTCCCCGGGCGGGCCACCCGCTCCCCGGGCCCGCCACCCGCTCCCCGGGCGGGTCACCCGCTCCCCGGGCGGGTCACCCGCTCCCCGGGCCCGCCACCCGCTCCCCGGGCGGGTCACCCGCTCCCCGGGCGGGTCACCCGCTCCCCGGGCGGGTCACCCGCTCCCCGGGCGGGTCACCCGCTCCCCGGGCGGGTCACCCGGCTTACTTCTTCGCGGCCTTGTCCGCCTTCTCTGCTTTCGCCGCCGCCTTCATCTCCTGCTTGTGCGCGCGCACCTTCGTCAGCGACTCCGGGCCGGTGATGTCGGCGACGGACCGGAAGGACTTCGGCTCGCCGTAGGCGCCGGCCGCCTCCCGCCAGCCCGTGGGCCGCACACCGAGCTGCTTGCCCAGCAGCGCGAGGAAGATCTGCGCCTTCTGCCTGCCGAAGCCGGGCAGTTCCTGGAGCCGCCCGAGCAGCTCCTTGCCGCTGCTCGCGTCCTTCCAGACGGCACCGGCGTCCCCGTCGTAGTGCTCGACGAGGTACTGGCAGAGCTGCTGGACGCGCTTGGCCATGGACCCGGGGTAGCGGTGCACGGCCGGCTTCTCGGAGAGCAGCGCGGCGAAGGCCTCCGGGTCCTGGGCGGCGATGTCGTGCGCGTTCAGGTCGTCGGCGCCGAGCCGGTCGGCGATCGTCCGGGGTCCCTTGAACGCCCACTCCATCGGAACCTGCTGGTCCAGCAGCATCCCGACCAGCGCGGCGAGCGGGGACCGCCCGAGGAGCTCGTCGGCCTCGGGGTCCTGGGAGAGGTGAAGGGTGACGTCCATGCGTCGATGATCCCGCCTGGCCCGTCAGCTCGCGCGCCGGTACCCCAGCGCGTGCCGCCGCTCCTTGGGCACGCCGAGTTCCTTGCGCAGACAGGCCGACAGCGTCCTGGTGGTGCGGGTGTCGCAGGCGATCCGGACGTACGGGTCGGGGGTGGCCGTCAGGAGGGCGGGCAGTTCGGCCTTCACCCGCTCGACGAGGTGGGCGCCCGAGTCCGCGCGGGGCACGTGCCGTATCTCGTGGCGGGCGGGGTCGGTGCGGAAGGGGAGGCCGTCCGGACCGTCGGGCGAGCCCTCGAACCAGAGGGTCGCCGGGGCGGAGCCGAGCGCTCCCTCGCCCTCGCCGAGCAGGGAGTTGATCGCGGGCAGGGAGGCCGGGTCGCCGATCACGAGGACGTGCGAGGGGGCCGGGGCGGGTGGTTCGAAGCCGGTGCCCTGGACGGTCGCCTCGATGGTGTCGCCGGGCACGGCCGCCCGTGCCCAGTCGCTGGCCGCGCCCTCGTGCAGCGCGAACTCCAGGGCGAAGGCGCCGGCCGCCGGGTCGGGGTCGACCAGGGTGCAGGCCCGCTGGTGCGGCCGGCCCGCGTTCTCGAACCAGAGCCGGATCCAGATCGTCGGGTGGACGCCGCCGGCGGCGAGCAGCCCGCCGTCCGAGAGGCGCAGCCGGCGGTACTCGCCGGTGACCTCCTCCACGCCCGTGACCGTGAGCGTGAAGTCCTCGGCCCGCATCAGTCTGAGGACCGTGCCCTCCCGGCCCCGCCCCTGCGCCATGGCCTCGTCACCCCTCGCGTACGATTTCGGCACAACTACTTAGGGAAGCCTAACCTAAAGCTAAAAGGGGCCAGAGGGTGACGACCGAGATCTACCGTGACGCCTGGGGCGTTCCGCATCTGCGCGCCGACAGCGCCCACGCCCTCGCCCGCCTCCAGGGATCGGTCACCGCCCGCGACCGCGCCTGGCAACTGGAGGTCGAACGGCACCGGGCGCGCGGTACCTCGGCGTCCTTCCTCGGCCCCGAGGCCCTCCCCTGGGACCGGTTCGTGCGCCGCGCCCGCCTCGACGACACGGCCAGGCGCTGCTTCGACGAGCTCGAGAGACGGGACCCGGAGACGGCGGACTGGGTCCGGGCGTACGTCGACGGTGTCAACGAGGGGCTGGCCGCCTGCGACGCCCCCGAGTTCACCCGGGTCGGCCTCGCGCCCGGCCGCTGGGAATTCTGGACCCCGCTCGCCGTCTGGCTGGCCACCCACATCCTGTTCGCCGGGTTCCCCGCCAAGCTGTGGCGCGAGGAGGCCGCCCGGCACCTCGGCCCCGAGGCGGTCGGCCTGTTCGCCACCGACGGGCCCGGCACCTCCGGCAGCAACGGCTGGCTGGTGGACGGGGCGCGGACGGTCACCGGGCAGGCGGTCATCGCCGGCGACCCGCACCGCTTCATCGAGGACCCCGGCGTCTACCAGCAGATCCGCCTGGCCTGCGACGAGTTCGACGTCGTCGGGCTCGCCGTCCCCGGTGTCCCCGGCATCGCCCACTTCGGCCACACCGGCACGGTCGCCTGGGCCATCACCAACGCCATGGCCGACTACCAGGACCTCTACCGCGAACGGCTGCGCCGCACCGGCGCGGGCGTCGAGGCGCTCGGCCCGGACGGCACCTGGCGGCGGGTCGCCCGGCACACCGAACTCGTACGGGTGGCGGGCGAGGAGACCGTCGAGGTGGAGGTGCTGGAGACCGAGCGGGGCCCGGTGATCGCGGGCGGCCCGGAAGGCCTCGACGACGGCACCCCGCTCGCCCTGGCGCTGCGCCACCCGCCCCGCGTCACCGCCGACCTGGGCTTCCGGGCGCTCCTCCCGCTGCTCCGGGCCCGCCGGGTCGCCGACGTTGACCGCGCCTTCGACCTCTGGGTCGAGCCCGTCAACGTGGTCCAGGCCGCCGACACCGAGGGCGGCCTGCTGCACAGGGTCGCTGGCAGGGTGCCGCTGCGCGCCGAGGCGAACGGCACCCGGCTGGTGCCCGCCTGGGAACCCGGCCACGAGTGGACCGGCTGGCACGAGATGCCCCGCGCGGGACTGGCCGACGGCATCGCGGTGATGGCGAACCAGCGGGGCCCCGCCGGGGAGCTGGGCGTCGAGTTCGCCCCGCCGCACCGCGCCGACCGCATCCGGGCGCTGCTGGCCGGGCGTCGGCAGTGGTCCGCGGCCGGCATGCCGGCCATCCACACGGACACCCACCTGGCCTCCGCCGCGCCCCTGCTGGACCACTTGACCGCCCTCGACGACCTGACGGGACCGGCCGCCGAGCTCCGCGACCGCCTGCTGCGCTGGGACCGCCGGATGGACGCCGACAGCCAGGACGCGGCGCGGTTCGCGGCCCTGCGCAGCGCCCTGGTCCGCCGTCTCGCCGCCCATCCGGCGTTCGCGGCCCTCACGACCCCGCCCGCCTACCCGGAGGTCTTCCTCCCCTGGCTGGCCCTCATCCCGCGCGTCGGCTTCGCCCTCGAACACCTCCTGCGCGCCGAGGAGCTGTACGGCGTCGACCGGGCGGCACTCGTACGGGAGGCCGTCGAGGAGGTCGCAGGCCGGCCCGCCGCCCGCTGGGGCGACACCCACCGCCTGGCCCCCTGGCAGGCGCTGCCCGACCCCGGGCGGCAGGCCCCCGCCCTCGCCGGCGACCACGACTGCGTGCTGTGCACCTCGGCCGTGCCCGGCTGGACCGACCTCGCCGCGCGCGGCCCGGCCGCCCGCTACGTGTGGGACCTGGCCCGCCGCGAGGACAGCCTGTGGGTCGTCCCGTACGGCGCGTCCGGCCTCCCCGACCACCCCCACCACCACGACCAGCTCCCCCTGTGGCTCAAGGGCGAACTGGCCCCGGTCGTCACCGACTGGGCACAGCTGAAGAAGGAGAGCGACGATGAGTGACAGCCGTGACAACCGTGACAACCGTGACAGCCGTGACAACCGGGGCGTCCACGTGCACGAGCGGGTGATCGACGGGTTCGGCACCTTCGGCATCCGTCCCCTCGACGCCGAGCGCGACGCGGACGTCGTCCACGGCTGGGTGAGCGAGGAGCGGGCCGCGTTCTGGGGCATGAACGGACTGACGCGGGACCAGGTCGCCGAGATCTACGCCCACATGGCCGGTCTCGACACCCATCACGCCTTCCTGACCGAGCTGGACGGCGAACCGGTCGCCCTCCTCCAGACCTACGAGCCGACCGAGGACCGGGTCGGCGAGTGCTACCCGGTCGAGCCCGGGGACATCGGCGTCCACGTGCTCATCGCGCCGGCCGGCGGGCGAGGGGCGCGGACGGGCTGGTCGGCGGCGCTGCTGACCGTGTTCACGTCGTACGTGCTGGTCGGCCTTGACCGGCCGCGCGTCGTGGTGGACCCCGATGTGCGCAACGAGAAGGCGGTCGCCCGCTTCCTGAGGCAGGGCTTCGAGGAGGGGCCGGTCGTCACGCTGCCGGAGATCGACCTGCCGGACGTGTACCTGCCGGAGAAGAAGGCGCAGCTGGCGTTTCTGCGCCGGGAGGTAGCGTTCCCCGGGTGACCTCACCGCTCACCGCCGACGACCTCGTCGCGCACTACGACCTGGAGCCGATCCCCCGCGAGGGAGGCCTGTTCCGCCGTACCTGGGCGGGTCCGCAGGGGCCGGACGGCCGCCCCGCCGGCTCCGCGATCGTCGCGCTGCTCACCGCCGAGGACTTCTCGGCCCTGCACCGCCTGCCCACCGACGAGGTCTGGCACTTCTACCTCGGCGACCCGCTCGCGCTGCTGCTCCTCGCCCCCGACGGCAGCTCCCGTACGGCGGTGCTCGGCCCGGACCTCCTCGGCGGGCAGCAGCCGCAGCTCACCGTGCCCGCCCGCACCTGGATGGGCGCGCGGGTGGCCGCCGGGGGCGCCTGGACCTTCTTCGGCTGCACGATGGCCCCCGGCTTCACCTACGGGGACTACGAACACGGCGACGCGACCGACCTCACGGCGCGGCACCCGGACCGGGCCGCCCTCATCGCGGGACTGTGCCGTCCATGACGTTGCTGGCGGGCCGGGTGGCCCTGATCACGGGTGCGGGCGGCGGTATCGGACGCGGCATCGCGCTGCGGTTCGCCCAGGAGGGCGCGGCGGTGGCGCTGCACTGCCGGACGGGGACCGAGGCGGCCCACGCGCTCGCCGAGGCGATCACCGACGGGACCGGGGCACGGGCCGTCGTCCTGGCCGGCGCCGACCTGACCGTGGAGGACGAGTGCCGCAGGGTGGTGGCCCAGGCCGCCGAGTGGGGCGGCGGACGGCTCGACGCGCTGGTCAACAACGCGGGCGTACAGCCGGTGCAGGAGCTGCCCGGGATGCCGGCGGCCGACTGGCGGGCGGTCGTGGACACCAACCTGACCAGCGTGTTCGCCTGTACGCAGGCGGCGGCGGAGGTGATGCGGGAGCGAGGGGGGAGCATCACGCACATCGCCTCCGTCGAAGCGGCGAGGCCGGCCCCCGGGCACGCCCACTACGCGGCCTCCAAGGCCGCCGTCGTGATGCACGCGCGGGCGGCGGCACAGGAGTACGGGGCGGCCGGCATCCGCGTGAACTCGGTCTCGCCGGGACTGATCGACCGGGAGGGGCTGGCCGAGGCGTGGCCCGAGGGGGTGCGGCGGTGGCGGGAGGCGGTCGCGGTCGGCCGGCTGGGCCGTCCGGAGGACGTCGGCGACGCCTGCGTCTTCCTGGCCTCCCCGCTCGCGTCCTGGATCACCGGACACGACCTGGTGGTGGACGGCGGGGTGTCGGCGCGGCCGACGTGGTGAACCGAGTGCCCCGTGCATGCGTACGTATCTCCGAGCACACGAGTGTCGAGTCTCAGGCAAGGCGGAGCGGTGACGTGAGCGAAGGGCGAGATGGCGGACGACACGAAGGTGGGCGACGCGGCGGCCGGGGACACGGCGGCGGCCGGAGGCGACTTCAAGGGCTGGTGCTGCTGGGCACCGTGCTGGTCCTGCTCCTCCTCGGCGGCGGACCGGCCTCGGCGCACGCTGCCCTCCGCGGCGCCGACCCCGCCGACGGAAGCGTCGTCAAAACAGCCCCCGACTCCATCACCCTCACCTTCACCGAGTCCGTAGGCCTGCTCGACGACTCCTTCCGCGTCTTCGACCCCGACAACCGGCGGGTCGACACGGGCGAGGCGGGCCACGCGGACGGCCGCGCCGACACCGCGCGGGTCAAGCTCCCCGCACAGCTCGGCACCGGCACGTTCACGGTCGCCTGGCGCGTGGTGTCGGCGGACAGCCACCCGATCGCCGGCGCCTTCACCTTCTCGGTGGGCACCCCGTCCGCGACCCCGCCGCCCTTGCCCAGCACCTCCGTGGAGAACCCGGCCACCGGAGGCCTCTTCAACATCGGCCGCTACCTCGCCTACCTCGCCGCGGCGCTCCTCATCGGCACGGCCGCCTTCATCGCCGTCTGCCGCCCGCCGGACGTCCGGCCGCTGCGCGGGCTGCTGTCGGCCGGCTGGTGGGCGCTGGCCGGATCGACGGTGTTCCTGCTGCTGCTCCGCGGCCCCTACGAGACCGGCACCGGCCCCGCGCAGGCCCTGGACCCGTCGGGTCTGACCCGCACGCTGGGCACCCGGCCGGGCATGGCCCTGGTGGCGCGCCTCGCGCTGCTCGCGGCGGCCGCGGCCTTCCTCCTGTGGCAGCGGAAGGCCCTCCGGGAGGGGAAGCAGCCGCAGCCGTCCCGCACGGCGCTGCCGACCGGCGCCGCGCTGGCCGTGGGGCTTGCCCTGACCTGGGCCGCCGCCGAACACGCGTCGGCCGGTATCCAGGTCCCGGCGGCGATGACGTCCACGGTGCTGCACCTGCTGGCGATGGCGGTGTGGCTGGGCGGCCTGGCGGCCCTGCTCACCCTGTTCTACCGCGCGTCCGTCCCGTCGCGCGTGGTCGGCCGCTTCTCGCAGCTGGCGGGCTTCTCGGTGACCGTCCTGGTGGTGACGGGCGTCTACCAGTCCTGGCGTGGCCTCGGCTCCGTGTCCGCGCTGACGGACACCACGTACGGGCGGGTCCTGCTGGCCAAGCTGGTCGCGGTGACGCTGCTGCTGCTGGCGGGGGCCCGGTCCCGGCGGACGGTGACAAGGGAAAGGACGGCGAGGAACGTGACGGTGGAGACCGCCGAAAAGCAGGGGGAGCACGAGGAGCAGGGGGAGCACGAGGAGCGGGAGGAGCGGGAGGAGCGGGAGGTGCGGGAGGCGCGGGTGCCGGAGCCGGTGGGCGGCCGGGCCGAAAGCGCGGTGGAGGGCCTGGCGGGAGGCCGGGCGGACGGCTCGGTCGACGCCCCGGTGGGCGGCCCGCGACTGCCCGAGAAGCCCCGCCCGCCGGCCGCTGGGACCCTCACCCCGGCCGAGGACGCCCAACGCCGGGCGCTGCGCCGCTCCGTACTGGCCGAGGTCGTCGTCTCCGTCGTCGTCCTCGTCTTCACGACCGTCCTGACGGGCACCCTGCCCGGCCGGGCGGCGGCGGAGGCGGCGACGGCGGAACAGTCCGCCGGGCTGCCCGTGGCCTCCGTGACCAACATCCCCTTCACCATCGGCTCCGGCGATCCCGGTGTCCGCGGTGTCAGCGGCAAGGTGCAGGTCACCCTCGATCCGGGCCGGGTCGGCGACAGCAGCCTCCAGGCCGTGGTCTACGGCCCCGACGGCGGCTTCGTCAGCATTCCCGAGCTGCGCGTCTCCTTCAGCCTGCCCGACCAGGACATCGGCCCCCTCGACGCCAAGGTCACCGACCGGGGCGGCTACTGGGCCGCCGACACGGTCAACCTGCCGCTGCCCGGCACCTGGGAGATGAAGGTGACGGTACGGGTGTCGGATACCGACCAGGTGAGCGAGTCGAAGCCGGTGGAGATCGTGCGCTGAGACAGGGGCCGCCCTGCGCCGGGCGGCCGCCGGTCAGCGCGCCGGGTCGGGAGTGGCGTGACGGGCCGCGAGGGCACGTTCCTCCTCCTCGAGCCGGCGGGAGCACCGGGCGTCCGGATCGTAGGCGACGGCCGTGCTCACACAGGTGCAGAACACCTGGGCGTCGCGGGTGACGCGGCTGGTGACGCGGAAGGTCGAGCGGCGCAGGTCACCGATGGTCGTGGTGATGGTGACCGGCTCCGGCTGGAGGACGAGGGGTTCCGTGTAGTCGAGTTCGTGGCGTGCGTAGACGAACCTCGGGCGGATCTCCTGCCCGGGCAGTCCGGGGCGCAGATAGAACATGTCCATATGGGCGTCCTGGATCATCTCCAGCAGCCGGACGTTGTTCACATGGTTCATGGAGTCCAGGTCGCTCATGCGTACCTGGCGGAGATACAGGTGCGGCCGGCACCCCGGCACCTCCAGGGGCGGGCGCCCGGTGCCTGTGCGGCGGATGTCGGACGCCAGGGCGTGGGTCAGGGTCAAGGTGTCACTCCTCGGAACATCGGAACAGGGGTCCCGGCCTCCTGGCCGGTACCCGGTACCGGCGCGGGGCTACAGGGACTGCGGGGCTACAGGGCCCGCTCGATCAGGTCGGCCGCGGCCCTCGCGCCGCCGGCCGCCGCGATCTCCCGGCGCATGGCGGACACGCCCGCGCGGATGTCCCGGTCGGACGAGACGCGCAGGACGGCCTCGCGCAGCGCCTCGGGGGTGACGCTCTCGCGCGGCAGGTGGACGCCCAGCCGGAGGCGTTCGATCCGGTCGGCGTTGACCCGCTGCTCGGCCATCTGCGGGACCGCCACGAGAGGGACGCCGTAGTGCAGGGCCTCCATCGTGCCGCCCATTCCGGCGTGGGTGACGAAGGCGTCCGCGTGCGCGAGCACCGCCAGCTGGGGCACATGGGAGTGGGCCTCGACGTTGGCGGGCAGCGGCCCCAGCCCGTCCGGCGGGACGGCGCCGACGGACATGACCACATGCCAGGGCAGCTCGGCGAACGCCTGGACGCAGGACCGGTAGAACTCCGGCCGCCGGGTGAACTGGGAGCCAAGCGAGACCAGCAGGACGGGCAGGTCGGGCCGCGGCGGCTGCCAGGAACCCTGGTAGGAGCGGTCCCCGAGCGCCGGTCCGACGTACGCGACGCGCTGTGCCGCGACGGTGTCCGCCCTGCGCTGGAAGGTCCGGGGGAAGAACGCGACGGCGTGATCGGGCCGCACGAGGTCCTGGATCCGCGCGGGTTCGATCCCCTGGCCGGCGAAGGCGGCCGCGAGCCGCGCGAAGCCCGGCAGCTGCGGGAGGCCGGGCACGCCGAAGAACTCGGGGACGATGCCGTCGTAGGCGAGATGGGTGGGCGAGGCCACGACGGTCGGCAGCTGCCACCGTGCCCCCAGCAGCAGGCCCGCGAAGGCGTAGATGTCGCACAGCACCAGGTCCGGACGGTCCTTGCCGAACGCCCGGGTCAGGGCGGGCAGGGCCGCCAGCGCCACCTCGACGACCCGGGCGAACCCCTCGCCCATGTCCTCCGGCGCGTCCGAGCCGTCCCCCGCGTCCGGGTAGAGCACGGGTTCGGCACCGGCCGCCTTCACCTGGTGCATGAAGTCCTCGGTGACGGCGTAACTGACCCGGTGCCCCCGCCGGACGAGTTCCTCGACGACCCCCAGGGTCGGATTCACGTGCCCGTGCATCGGAACGTTGAACACGGCGATGTGCGCGGGGATGTGCGCGGGATTCGGATGAGTACCAGGCACGACACACAACTCCTGTCCGGCACGGAGCCGGGGCGGGGGACTCGGGAACGGGACGCCCGAACGGCGGACGCGGAGTCCCGATTAAAGGCGCACCGACACCGTTCGTGACCGCAAACCTGCGGCAGTGTCACCCCATCAGGGAGCCTCCACGGCCGCGCGTTGACACCTGCGGAACACCTGAGAGGTACCTGTCGGGGCGTCCGGTGACGCGGCGGACGTGACCGCCGGTCCGATCGGCCGTTGGGGGTACAGGACGTCGTCCCCCAGCAGCCGGCCCACGACAGGACCGGCCCACGACACGGACGGCCCACGACAGGAGCAGTCTCATGCCCGGATCGCATCTGCCCTTGATGGAAGAGGGGATGGCCCGCTGGCCGTTCGGCCCGCCCAACGCCGGCATCGCCCTGGACCTCGCGGGCGCCCCACCGTCGTTGGACGAGCTGCGGGCGTTGGTGGAGGAACGCTGGAAGGCGCTCCCCAGGCTCACCCAGACCCTGGTCGCTCCCGGCGGCGCCCGGACGGGCCTGACCTGGTGGACCGGCCGGCACCGCTGGGCGCGGCGGGACGGCCACGACCTGGCCCAGCAGATCGACAGCGCGGACCTCACCCTCCGGGACGCGGTCCGCCGGTGGTTCCACACCCCGTTCCCGGCCGACCGGCCGCCATGGAGCCTCCACCTGCTGCGCGGGACGGTGGAGGGGGAGTTCTCCCTGCTGTTCCGGATGCACCACAGCCTGCTCGACGGCCGTTCCCTGACGACCCTGCTGCGCGCCCTCTTCGACGACGGCGGGCCGCTGGACGGCGCCGCGTCCCTGGCGGTCCCCGGCCCCCGGCGACGGACGGTCCGCCCCGGCCCCACGGGCGGCGGCCCGCCGGGCCTGCTCACCACGGGCCGCGCGGTGCCCCTGCCGCACCGGGGCCCGCGGGAGCCCGCGTACACCGTCGTACGGCTGCGCGCCGACCTGCTGCGGGCCGCGCGCGCGGCCGTCTCCGTGGGAGCGGTGGGCTCCGCGCGCCCGGCGACCACCAACGAGGTGTTCCTGGCGACGGTCTCCGGAGTCCTGCGCGCCTGTCTGTCGGCCTCGGATGCCGATTCCGATTCCGATTCCGCGTCCGCCTCCGTCGGCGGTGACCGGGATCCGGATGCGAGGCAGGTGTGGCTGTCGGTCCCGGTCGACGAACGGCCGGACGACTGCGGTGAGTTCCTCGGCAACGCGTTCGCCAACGTCCGGGTCCCCGCGCCGGTGACGCTCGCCGACCCGGTGGCCCGGCTGACCGCGTGCACCGGTCTGCTGACCACCGTCACCCGGCCCCGGCGCACCGCCGAGAAGCTGGTCGAGGGCACGCTCGCGGCGGTCCCCGGGGCGGCCCTGGCGCTGGCCGGCGGAAAGATCTTCGCGCCCGCGTACGCGCCGGCCGCCTGCTCCTACGTCCATCTGCGCGAGCAGGGCCAGACCCTGGCCGGACGACCGCTGCGCCACCTCACCATCGTCCCCATGGTGCCCCCGGCCGACACGGCCACCTTCGCGCTGGGCGGCTGCGCCAAGGGCCACACGCTGAGCGTCGCCACCAACTCGGGCAGCCAGGACGCGGGCCTGCTGGCGGAGGCGTTCCTCGACGAGCTGACGCTGCTGGCCGAGAGGGCCCGCTGACCCCGCCGGTTCCGCGCATGTCGAAGGGCCCCACATTGAACGGTGGGGCCCTTCGGCATGCGCGGAACCGGGGCGGCGCGTGGCCGCCGACTAGCTCGCCTGGCGTCGAGCCGCACCCATGGCCGAGAGGGATGCCTGCGCATCCTCGATCAGGAAGATCTCGTCCTCCCCGAAGTCCGGGGCCTGGAAGGGGTTGGTCGTCGGAGGCGGCGATGCCGCGGTGGCATAGCGAGTCGCCCCTTCCGGAGCGGAGAACAGCGAGGTCGGGTCGATGAGAGGTCTCCCATTCGTTACAGGGCCGTGGAGGGACCTGGCGTGCCGTGACCGGGCACAGCGGTCCTACAGCTTGCTCATCTTGGTGTACGGGCTCAGGATCCGCATTTGCGCCGAACCGAAATCCACGAGTGCCGCGATTCCGTCCTCGATGCCGATCACACGCCCGAGGCCGTACATGTCGTGCGTGACCTGGTCGCCCACCTCGAAGTGCTTGGGGGACGGCGCGGCCGGGGCCTTGAAGGGACTGGTGGGCAAGTAACGCTTCGGTGCCGATGGCTTTGTCATTGACTCCAGTATGGGCCTGGATGCGCCGCTCGTAGCGGCCGTCTTTCTCCGCTGTTCGTCACAGACCCGCACAGCGATCACCGCTTCGGCCGGAACGCGGGCAGTCACGCGCCTCTGACCTGGGGATTCGCCGACAAGCCCACGGGAGAGCCCGCCGGACCCCACCACAGACCGTTACCTTCGGATCCGCACTTCGTGCCCCCGGGACACCCCGCGCGTGGCGGCATCCGGTGCGTGGCGCTCCGGCTTTCCGCGTTCCACCGCGTTCCACCGCGAGCCTCCGCGTCGGCCGACCGCGAGCCTCCGCGTCGGCCGACCGCGAGCCTCCGCGTCGGCCGACCGCGAGAACCCGCCTCAGCCGACGGCGAGGATCAGGCTCAGTGCCGGCAGGGCGACTCCCGCCACTGCCATGACGCTGCCGGTGTGTTGGCGATCATGAGCATGACGGGCGGCGTCGCAGTCGGCCGGACCGGATGTCCCGGATCGGCGAACGAGACGGAAACCGCGGCGGACAACGGCGGAAAACGCGGCGGACAAAGTCGAAGGGCCCCACCGCGAACGGTGGGGCCCTTCGACTTCGTGCCCGGTGAGGCACTGGCGGAGGATACGAGATTCGAACTCGTGAGGGGTTGCCCCCAACACGCTTTCCAAGCGTGCGCCCTAGGCCACTAGGCGAATCCTCCGCGGCAAACAATACAAGACGTTGAGGAGTGCTCGCGAACTCGTTCCCCCCGCTCGGATCCTGTAGCCTGTGCGCAGCCCCTCACGCGGCGCTATCTGACTGAACTCCCCCAGGGCCGGAAGGCAGCAAGGGTAGGTCGGCTCTGGCGGGTGCGTGGGGGGCGCTTGCGTTCGCGGTGGGGGCCGGGCGGCGGGCCCGCACGTGGGACCCGATGTCAGCGGTCGCCTATAACCTCGTATGCGTGTCGTCTCTCGCGCTGTACCGCCGCTATCGCCCGGAGTCGTTCGCCGAGGTCATCGGGCAGGAGCATGTCACCGGTCCGTTGCAGCAGGCGCTACGGAACAACCGGGTCAATCACGCGTACCTGTTCAGCGGGCCGCGTGGGTGCGGGAAGACCACCAGCGCGCGGATCCTGGCCCGGTGCCTGAACTGCGAGCAGGGGCCCACACCGACCCCGTGCGGGGAGTGCGAGTCGTGCAAGGACCTCGCCAGGAACGGCCCGGGGTCCATCGACGTCATCGAGATCGACGCAGCTTCGCACGGCGGTGTGGAAGACGCCCGTGACCTGCGGGAAAAGGCTTTCTTCGGGCCCGCCCGCAGCCGCTACAAGATCTACATCATCGACGAGGCCCACATGGTCACGCCGGCCGGCTTCAACGCGCTCCTGAAGGTCGTCGAGGAGCCGCCGGAGCATCTGAAGTTCATCTTCGCGACCACCGAGCCCGAGAAGGTCATCGGGACCATCCGGTCGCGGACCCACCACTACCCGTTCCGGCTCGTGCCGCCGGGCACGCTGCGGGACTACCTCGGCGAGGTGTGCGGGCAGGAGGCCATCCCCGTAGAGGAGGGCGTGCTGCCGCTCGTCGTGCGCTCCGGAGCGGGTTCCGTGCGTGACTCCATGTCCGTCATGGACCAGCTCCTCGCCGGCGCGACCGACGTGGGTGTGACGTACGCCATGGCCACCTCCCTGCTCGGGTACACGGACAGCTCGCTGCTCGACTCCGTCGTCGAGGCCTTCGCCACCGGTGACGGCGCCGCCGCCTTCGAGGTGGTCGACCGGATCATCGAGGGCGGCAACGACCCCCGCCGCTTCGTCGCCGACCTGCTGGAGCGGCTCCGGGACCTCGTCATCCTCGCCGCGGTCCCGGACGCGGCCGACAAGGGGCTCATCGACGCCCCCGCCGACGTGATCGAGCGCATGCAGGCCCAGGCCGGCGTCTTCGGCGCCGCGGAGCTGAGCCGCGCCGCCGACCTCGTCAACGAGGGGCTCACCGAGATGCGGGGCGCCACCTCACCCCGTCTCCAGCTCGAGCTGATCTGCGCGCGCGTGATGCTGCCCGCCGCCTACGGCGACGAACGCTCCGTCATGGCCCGCCTCGACCGCATCGAGCGGGGCGTGAACTTCTCGCCGGGCGTCGGTACGCACGGGGCGGCGCCCGGCGCATCCGCGATGCCGACGATGGGTTACGTGCCCGGACCCGAGGCGCACGGCGGAGCCGCCACGACCGGGGGCGCGCCGCTCCCGCCCGGCGGCGGGGCGGCCGCCGCCCGCGCCGCGGTACGGGGCCCGGGTCCGGGGCAGGGTCCCGCTCAGGGCCCCGGTCCCGGCCAGGCGCCTGACCCCTCAGCCGAGTCCGCCGCGCCCGAGCCCGCCGCGCCCGCGCCCGCGCCTGCCCAGTCTCCGGCCGCCCCGCCCGCGGTCGTCCCGGACCGTACACCCGCTCCGGCTTCCGCTCCGGCCGCGGCCTCCGCCCCGCCGGTGGAGGAGGTGCCGGCCGCGAGCCCCCAGGCTCCTGCCCAGCCCGCCCCCGGAGCCTGGCCCACCGCCACCGCGGCGGGCAGCGGGCGCCGCCCCGGTGGCTGGCCCACGGCCGCGCCCGCGGGCAGCGGCGGCCGGCCTCCGGCGACACCGGCCCCCGCTTCCGCTCCGGCCGCCTCGGCAGCTCCCTCGGCCCCGGCCCCGGCAGTCACCCCCGCGCCGTCCGCGCCCGGCGGGTACGCGGCCCCCGCCGGCGGCCTCGACCCCCGCATGCTCTGGCCGAACATCCTGGAGGCGGTCAAGAACCGCCGTCGCTTCACCTGGATCCTGCTCAGCCAGAACGCCCACGTGGCGGGCTTCGACGGCACGACCCTCCAGCTCGGCTTCGTCAACGCCGGCGCCCGCGACAACTTCACGAGCAGCGGCAGCGAGGACGTGCTGCGGCAGGCGCTGGCCGAGCAGTTCAGCGTCCAGTGGAAGATCGACGCGATCGTCGACCCGTCCGGCGGCTCGGCGCCCCCGCCGACCGGCGGCTTCGGTGGCGGCGGCGGTGGTGCGCCCGGCGGCTACGGCAGCCCCGGGGGCCACAACAGCCCCGGTGGCTACGGCGGTGGCGGCGGTGCGTCGGCCCCGTCGGGCACGACCGCGTCCCAGGCGCCGGCCGCTCCCGGCGCCCCTGCCCCGTACGCGTCGGCGTCGGCCTCGGTCCCCACCCACGCGGCCCCCGGCCCGGCGCCGTCCCGTCCGCCCGCCCCGGAACCGGTGGCCCCCGAGGACGACACCCCCGAGGACGACGACCCCGACCTCAACGAGTCGGCCCTCTCCGGCTACGAACTGATCGTGCGCGAGCTCGGAGCGACGGTGGTGGAGGAGTTCACCAACGAGTAGGGGGAGACACGGAGGTTCCCCCGGCGACGCCGTTCCCCTCGCCGTTTCCCTGGGCCCGTCGCGCGGACCGCTTGGAGGAACGCACAACATCCCCACCTCCCGGCTTTCGGAAGCCCGCACAAAACGCCCCCGCCCCCGCCCGTTAGGCTGACCCCCGTGAACGTCCTCGTCATCGGCAGCGGCGCCCGCGAACACGCCCTGTGCCACTCCCTGTCCCTCGACCCCGCCGTCACCGCGCTGCACTGCGCCCCAGGCAACGCCGGCATCGCCGAGGTCGCCGAGCTGCACCAGGTCGACGCCCTGGACGGCGCGGCCGTCTCCGCGCTGGCCGTCGAGCTCGGCGCCGAGCTGGTCGTCGTAGGCCCGGAGGCGCCGCTGGTCGCCGGGGTCGCCGACGCCGTGCGCGCCGTGGACATCCCGGTGTTCGGCCCCTCGAAGGAGGCCGCGCAGCTGGAGGGCTCCAAGGCGTTCGCCAAGGACGTGATGGCCGCGGCCGGCGTACCGACGGCCCGCTCCTACGTCTGCACGACCCCCGAGGAGGCCGCCGAGGCCCTCGACGCCTTCGGTGCGCCGTACGTCGTCAAGGACGACGGTCTGGCCGCCGGCAAGGGCGTCGTCGTCACCGACGACCTGGAGGCCGCCGCGGCGCACGCGGCCGGCTGCATGGGGGTACCTCCCGCGCCGTCCAGGCAGCGGGGGAGCGTCGTCATCGAGGAGTTCCTCGACGGCCCCGAGGTCTCCCTCTTCGCGATCACCGACGGCGTGAGCGTCGTCCCGCTCCAGCCCGCCCAGGACTTCAAGCGCGCGCTCGACGGCGACGAGGGCCCCAACACGGGCGGCATGGGTGCCTACTCGCCGCTGCCCTGGGCCGACCCGAAGCTGGTGGAGGAGGTCCTGGAGACCGTTCTCCAGCCGACCGTCGACGAGATGCGCCACCGCGGCACCCCCTTCTCCGGACTGCTCTACGCGGGCCTCGCGATCACCAGCCGCGGTGTCCGGGTCATCGAGTTCAACGCCCGCTTCGGCGACCCCGAGACGCAGGTCGTCCTGGCCCGTCTGAAGACCCCGCTGGCCGGCGTCCTGAAGGCGGCCGCCACCGGCGACCTCGCCGACCTGCCGTCCCTGCGCTGGAGCGACGACGCGGCCGTCACCGTCGTCATCGCCTCGCACAACTACCCCGGCACCCCGCGCACCGGCGACCCGATCTCCGGCCTCGCCGAGGTGGCCGCCGAGGACGCCCCGCACGCGTACGTCCTGCACGCCGGGACGAAGTACGACGGGGCCGACCGCGGCACGGTCGTCAGCGCCGGCGGGCGCGTCCTGTCCGTCACCGCGACCGGCACCGACCTCACCGAAGCCCGCGAGCGCGCCTACAAGGCGGTCGAGCGCATCGGGCTCGACGGTTCGCAGCACCGCACCGACATCGCCGCGAAGGCGGCGGCAGACGCGTAGGCACGCGCCGCGGCAGGCGTCAGCAGGGATCTCCCAGGCCCCGGGCCACCATGGAACTCCGTACGGAGGACCCGTGGAACCCGGGGCCTGATCGTTGCCCACCGTCATCCACCTTTCCCCAAAGCCATTCCATCGTGTGAGCGCTGAGCTATCCGGCTGACGTGGGCCGGAGCGCCAACTAGGGTGCGGCGCAAGCGTTCCGGTGCTCGTTCCGGCACTTGGCCCACCGGCATTGCGATGTCGGTGGTCGGTGCCACAGTGGGGGAGTGACCACTGCGAGGACAGCCGGGGAAACAGGACCGTAGAGGGGGTGAGGTCCGGTCGTGACCGGTATGGGAGTGGAGATGGGCGCGCAGGCCGCGCGGGCCCGGGCAATGGCGGTGCTACGCATCCGCAGCCGGGCGCTCGCCGTCGCGCTGCTGCCCGCGGCCGCCGCGGTGATCCTGCTGGCGGGCGGTTCCACCGGGCACTTCGTGGGCCCGGGGTGGGACGCCGCCCGCTGGGCCGTGTCCGCCGTCGCGCTCGTCGTACTGCTGGCCTCCGGTGTCATCGGCCTGGTCGTCGCCCGCGCCCGCCCCGCGGTCAGCCCCACCGTCGGCGTCGCCGAGGACGCGGCCCCCGACCTGTACCGGCTGGTCCGCGACCTCGCCGACCGCCTCGAAGTTCCCGCGCCCTCCGCGATAGCGCTCACACCGGACTGCGACAGCTGGCTGGAGGACCGCACCCACCCGGCCCACGGCCCGTCTCCGTCCCGCGGCGGTGACGAGATAGCCGGCCCGGGCGGCCCCCACGGCCCCCTCCACCGCCGTACGGCGGCGGCACCCGTCCTCGTCATCGGTTCCCCGTTCCTGTGGTGGATGCGCGTGGGCGAGCTGCGCGCCGTGCTGGCCCCCGTCGTCGCCGGCACGGGCCCCTCGGCGCACCCCGACATAGCCGCGGCCCGGCGCTTCGTGCGCGGGCTGGACGCCGCGGTGGCCGTCTGCGCCTACCGCGGTGACCGGTATCCCGTGCTGCGCCCGGCCTGCTCGGGCATCGGCTGGGTAGCGCGCCTGATGCTGCGCGGCTGTCAGATCCACGCCGGCGAGATGGAGCGGGGCGTCGCCGCCGCGGCCTCCGAGCGTGCACAGGCTGTGGACTACGGGCTGCGCATCGTCGCTCAGGAGCAGGTGGGCCTGGCCTACGCGGGCTGGGACCGTCTCCTGACGCGGGTGGCGCTGCCCGCCTGGCGGATGGGCCGCTGGCCCTCCCGGCTGGACGCGGGCGTCGTCGCCGCCCTGACCGAGCTGTCCCGGCGCGACCGGCTGGCCGAGGGATTCGCCTCCCGCCTCGGCGAGCGCCCCGCCTGCGACCTGCTCGAAGAGCCCGGCACGATCGACGAGGCCGCCTCGCTGCTCGCCGCCCGCCTCTTCCACGGCGGCCCCGCGGACCCGGGCCCGGACTGGTCGCCGGTGGCCTGGGAGGACTACCCGGACGAGGTGGTCGACCGCAAGTGGCGTACCGACGCGGCCCGGCTCCACCGGGTCCTCGACGCCCTCGGCGTCCGCCGCACCTGCGACCCGACCAGCACCACCCACTCCGGTGGCCCCCACTCCGGTGGCCACAGCGGCCCCACACTGGCCCGAGTCCTGGACCACCTGACGGACCGGCCGACAGACAGGCCCGACGACACCGAGGGCCCCCACCCGACGAGCCCGACCGCCGGCCAGACACCCCCGGTACCCACACCCGCCCCGGCGGCCGAGCCGAGCGCGCCCACAGCCCCTGCACCCAGCCCAGCCCCATCCCCCACCGACCCCACGGGCTCCGCCAGCTTCCCCGGCCCTACCGGCCTCACGGGCTCCGCCAGCTTCCCCGGCCTCACCGACCGGACCGGCTCCGGCAGCTCCGCCAGCTTCCCCGGCCTCACCGACCGGACCGGCTCCGGCAGCTCCGCCAGCTTCCCCGGCCTCACCGACCGGACCGGCTCCGGCAGCTTCACCGGGCCTACCGGCCTCACCGACCGGACCGGCTCTGGGGGCCTCACCGGCTCTGAGGGCCTCACCGACCGGACCGACCGGATCGACCGGACCGACCGGACCGACCCGACCGACCCGACCGACCGGACCGGCCCTACCGGACTCACCGGCTCTGACGGCCCCACCGATGGGACCGGCCCCACCGATGGGACCGGCCCCACCGGCCCTACCGACCGGACAGGACCTACCGGTCTCCCGGCCGCGCCGGCCCCCGCCGGGCATCCCGCCCCCGCCCCCGCCTCAGCCGACCCGGGCATCGTCCGGAACCCTCGCCAGGGCCCGAACTCCGAGCTCGATCCGGGCACCAGCCCTGCCCCCGACCCGGCCTCCGCCCCCGACCCGGCCCCTGCCCCCGACTCGGCCCACGACTCGGCCCCCGCCTCTGCCCCCGCCCCCGACTCGGCGCCCGTCCCGGCCCCCGCCTTCGAGGCCGCCTTCCTCGCCGATGACGAGGACCCCCCGCCCCCGAACCCCCGCAGCGCGGCCCTCGCTGCCGGGCTCGGGGCCGAGCTGGGGCGGGAGGAAGCCGCGGCCGCGGCGGCCGCGCCCCCCGCTCCGGCCGGCCCCCCGGCACCCGGACAGGGCCCCGACCTGGCCCTCTGGGACGAGGGCGCGCTCCCCCTGTTCCCCCTCCAGCCGCCGCGCACCGACCGCGAGCTCCTGGCCGATCACGTCACGGCGATGGTCTGCTGCGCGGCGATGGACACCGTCGGCGCCATTCCGGGTCTCGACTGGCTCGACGGCCCGACCCTCCTGGTCGACGGTGAGCGCGTGGCAGATCTGGCCCCCCGGGTGCTCAGCCTCGTGGAGGACGGCGACGCGGTCCCCCTGCGCACCTGGCTGGTGGAGCTCGGGATACGCCCGGAGAAGCCGGTACGGCTCGGCTGAGCGCGCCGAGGCGCCGGCGCTGCCCGCGCCGTCCGTCTCCAGCCGCCCCGGGCAACTTCCGGCAGCCCCGGCAGCCCCGGCAGCCCATCGGCCACACCCTAACGGAGCTCTATATTCCACTTTCGGCCAATTCGCAACGAATCGTGACTGCCTGCGCGCGTTATGTGATGTGCTGGGACCGATCGAGCCCATGGCAAGGGCTGGCGACATAGGACAAACGCGCAGGGCGGTCACGTACGGCGTACGCACGAGCCACTACGGGGGCACACGGGAGGGGAGCACCATGGGACCCGGACCAGGACCGGAACACATCCGCCGATGGGAGTCGGGAGCACTGGCCCACGCCGTGACGGACCCCTTCGGACAGGGTCCCCTCCCCTGGCTGCGCGGCAGCGAGACGTACTTCGACGACACCGGCCAGGTCGTCCCCTGGTACGTGGACGCGGCCCCCGCTCCCGCCCGGGGCACCTCCCGCGTCCCGGCCCCCCGCACCGCGCCCTCGGCCGGCGGCCCCCGCTCGGCCGACGACGTGCGCCGCCAGATCAAGGGCTTCGTCTCCACCGGCGCGGTCGCGCCCGGCGACGCCGTCGACTTCCACATCACGGTCGACCCGCCCCAGGAATTCAGCGTCGACGTCTACCGCATCGGCCACTACGACGGCGACGGCGCCGCCAAGATCACCACCAGCCCGCGCCTCTCCGGGATCGTCCAGCCCTCGCCGCTGACCGCCGACCGCACGGTCTCCTGCCACCACTGGTGGCTCTCCTGGCGCTTACAGGTCCCGTCGTACTGGAACGTCGGCGCGTACGTCGCCGTCCTCACCACCGTCGACGGCTACCGCTCCCACGTCCCCTTCACGGTTCGCGACCACCATCCGGCCGATCTGCTCCTGCTGCTCCCCGACGTCACCTGGCAGGCCTACAACCTCTACCCCGAGGACGGCCGCAGCGGCGCCAGCCTCTACCACGCGTGGGACGACGACGGCCGTCTGCTCGGGGAAGCCGACGCCGCGACCACGGTCTCCTTCGACCGCCCGTACGCCGGCGCCGGACTGCCCCTCCATGTCGGCCACGCCTACGACTTCATCCGCTGGGCCGAGCGCTACGGCTACGACCTCGCCTACGCCGACGCCCGCGACCTGCACGCCGGTCACATCGACCCCACCCGCTACCGCGGCCTGGTCTTCCCCGGCCACGACGAGTACTGGTCGACGAGCATGCGCCGCACCGTGGAACTCGCCCGTGACAGCGGCACCTCACTGGTCTTCCTGTCCGCCAACTCCCTTTATTGGCAAGTGGAGTTGGGTCCCTCCCCGTCCGGTGTCCCGAGCCGCCTGCTGACCTGCCGCAAGCGCAAGGGGCCCGGCAAGTCCGTCCTCTGGCGGGAGATCGACCGCGCCGAGCAGCAGTTGGTCGGCATCCAGTACGCGGGCCGGGTGCCCGAGCCGCATCCGCTGATCGTCCGCAACGCCGACCACTGGCTGTGGGAGGCGACCGGCGCATGCGACGGTGACGGCATCGAGGACCTGGTCGCGGGCGAGGCCGACCGCTACTTCCCGCGCACCCCTCTCCCACCGCACGAGGACCGCATACTCCTCGCCCACTCCCCGTACCCCGACAGCGAGGGCGTCCTCCGCCACCAGGAGACCTCCCTCTACCGGGCCCCCTCCGGCGCGCTGGTCTTCGCCTCCGGCACCTTCGCCTGGTCCCCGGCCCTGGACCGCCCCGGCCATGTGGACCCCCGCGTCCAACGCGCCACGGCCAACCTCCTGGACCGCATCTGCAAACGCGACTGACCCCCGTGTACAGACGCGACTGACCCCCGTGGACACCCGCTCGCCCCACCCGCTGTCCTTGATCGATCCCTATGTACGGGACAATCGACCCACTAGGCCCGCCCGTCTCCCACCACCACCCTGCTCGAGCCCTGCGGGCACCCCTTTGTCTCAACCACGGGGAGGAACCGTGTCCGGATTCGTAGAAAAGCCCGAGCCCCTTCAGGTGCCGGGCCTGGTGCATCTGCACACCGGCAAGGTGCGCGAGCTGTACCAGAACGAGGCGGGCGACCTCGTGATGGTCGCCAGCGACCGCACCTCCGCCTTCGACTGGGTGCTGCCGACCGAGATCCCCGACAAGGGCCGTATCCTCACCCAGCTTTCCCTGTGGTGGTTCGACCAGCTCCGCGACCTGGTCCCCCACCACGTCCTGAGCACGGAACCGCCCGCCGGCGTCCCCGCCGACTGGGCCGGCCGCACCCTGGTCTGCAAGTCGCTCCGGATGGTCCCCGTCGAGTGCGTGGCCCGCGGCTACCTCACCGGCTCGGGCCTCGCCGAATACAAGGAGTCCCGCACGGTCTGCGGCCTCGCCCTTCCCGAGGGCCTGGTGGACGGCAGCGAACTCCCCGCGCCGATCTTCACCCCGGCCACCAAGGCCGCCGTCGGCGAGCACGACGAGAACGTCTCCTACGAGGAGGTGGCCCGTCAGGTCGGCGCCGACACCGCCGCCCAGCTCCGCCAGGCGACCCTCGCCGTCTACGGCCGCGCCCGCGACATCGCCCGCGACCGGGGCATCATCCTCGCCGACACCAAGTTCGAGTTCGGCTTCGAGGGCGAGAACCTGGTCATCGCCGACGAGGTCCTCACCCCGGACTCCTCCCGCTTCTGGCCCGCCGACCAGTGGCAGCCCGGCCGCGCGCAGCCCTCGTACGACAAGCAGTTCGTGCGTGACTGGCTGACCTCGGCCGAGTCCGGCTGGGACCGGGCGAGCGAGCAGCCCCCGCCGCCCCTGCCGCAGCACATCGTGGATGCGACCCGCGCGAAGTACATCGAGGCCTACGAGCGCCTCACGGGCATCAGCTGGGCCTGACGCGAAAGGCCCCGGTCGATGACCGGGGCCTTTGCGATGGAGCGGACGACGAGGCTCGAACTCGCGACCTCAACCTTGGCAAGGTTGCGCTCTACCAACTGAGCTACGTCCGCAGTGCGCCGTGGCGCGAGGCCAACTATACCCAACCCCGCTCCCGGGCGAGCCGCACCGCGGCGTGCCGGTTCTCCGCCCCGAGCTTGGAGACGGCCGACGACAGATAGTTCCGTACGGTCCCCTGGGAGAGCGCGGCCCGCTCGGCGATCTCCGCGACGGGCGCCCCGTCGGCAGCGAGTTCGAGCACCTCCGTCTCACGCGAGGTCAGCGGCGAGTCACCGGCGGCGATCGCGTCGGCGGCCAACTCCGGGTCGACGTACCGGCTCCCGGCGTGCACGGTACGGATGATCTCCGCGAGCCGCTGTGCGCTCACCGTTTTCGGGACGAACCCGCGCACACCCGCCGCGAGCGCCCGTTTGAGATGCCCGGGCCGACCGTGGCTGGTGACGATCAGTGCCTGGCAGCCGGGCAGTTCGGTGCGCAGGGATGTGGCGACGTTCACACCGTCGGTGCCCGGCATCTGCAGATCCAGGACGGCGACGTCGGGCCGGTGCGCCATCGCCATCGCCAGCGCCTCCGGTCCGGTGGCCGCCTCGGCGACGATCACCAGGTCGTCCTCCAGGGAGAGCAGCGCGGCCAGCGCACCCCGGATGAGATGTTCGTCGTCGGCGAGCAGCACCCGCACGGTCATGAAGCGACCTCTCTCACAGCAGCCTTTCCGCTCAACGGAACCTCGGCGACGACCCGGAAGACGCCCGCCCCGACGAACCCGGCCTCCAGCGTCCCGTCGACGCTCCGCAACCGCTCCCGCAGCCCGGCCAGCCCCGACCCGTCGCCGCCTTCGGTGGTGGGGGATCCGGCGCCGTCGTTCTCCACGGTCAGCACCACGCGTCCCTCGGGCATCCGCAACGCCACCGAGCAACGCCCGGCGTCTCCGTGCCGCAGCACATTGGTGGTGGTCTCCCGCACCACCCAGCCGAGCGCCGACTGCACCTCAGCGGGCAGCCCGCCGGCCTCCCCGATCACCTCGCAGGCGATTCCGGCCGCCCTCAACACCCCTTGGGCGCCGACGAGTTCGATCCCGAGGTCCGCCTCTCGATAGCCCCGCACGACGGCGCGCACCTCCCGCTGCGAATCCTGCGCTATCCGCTGGACCTCGATCATCTGCTCCACGGCCTCCGGCCGCCCGCGCCTGGCCAGCTGCACGGCCAGCTCGCTCTTCAGGGCGATCACGGCCAGGTTCCGCCCCATCACGTCGTGCAGATCGCGTCCGAACCGCAGCCGCTCCTCGGCGACGGCGAGCCGGGCCTCGACCTCCCCGGCTCGGTCCGCCTCCCACAGCACCGCCAGGTTCCAGGCGCTACAGCGGCAGGCGAACAGCGAGAAGCAGGTCGCGAAGGCGGTCAGGAACCCGACCATGAAGATCCCCGCCGCATCCGGTTCGGCCCAGCCGAACGCGGCCATGAGGGCCACGGCGAGCAGGGCGGAGTGGTGCAGGAACCGCCGGATGGGCACCACGAGTCCGTACAGCATCCCGAAGGGCAGCAGCGCGGCTCCTATGCAGAGCCGGGTCGTCACGGGGTCGGCGCCGCCCACCACGGTGAGCGCCAGGGCCAGCACCAGGCCGAGTACCAGCAGCCCGGCCGCGGGATACAGGGCACGCGGTGGGAGCTCGGCGCGGCGCAGGTAGTGGTCGAGGACGGGCCGGGTGAGCCGGTTCGCCTCGGCGCACTGGAGGGCGCCCGCCAACAGCAGCAGCCCGCCGACGAGCAGCGGCGCCGGACGGTGCTCGAGCCCGCCCACCAAAGGCAGCGCGAGCCAGGCGAAGGAGAAGAACCAGGTGGTGAAGTACCAGGTGCCCAGGGTCTGCAACTCGACCCGCTCGGCCTTGCTGCGGTCTCGCCAGTGGCGCCGCTGCCACCCCCGAATGCGGCCCAACATCCTTGCCCTCCCCTACCGTTCAGTCCGCCACGATCCCGGCTCGCCCCGGCTCGGTCCCGGCGGGTCAGCGCCGGGGCTCCCATCGGAACCACCGCCGTACAGCAAACACCGCCAGCAGGGTCCAGGCCAGTGCGGTCGCCAGGGCGCCCAGGGCCTCGTACGCCGACAGGCTCCCGGTCCAGCCGCCGCGTATCAGGGTGATCACCGGCGACAGCGGCAGCAGTTCGCAGACGGAGGCGAGCCGGTCGGGCAGCATTTCCAGGGGGACGGTCACGCCGGAGCCGGTCATCGACACGAGCACCAGGGGCATCGTGGTGACCTGCGCGCTCTCCACGGTCCGGGTCACCGTCGCCGTGACGGCCGCGAGCGCCGCGCACATCGCCAGGCCCAACAGCAGCCCCAGGACGGCGAGATGCGGAGCTTCGGGGGCCGGTACGTCGAGCAGGAGCGTGGTGCCCGCCACCAGCACCAGGGACTGCACCAGCCCCGTGGCGACGACGGGCAGCGCCGCCCCGCCGAGGATCTCCGGGTCCCGCAGCTCGCCGGTACGCAGCCGCTTCAGTACGAGCTCCTCCCGTCGGGCGGTGTAGATGGCAGCCAGCGCCGAGTACACCCCGAACAGCAGCGAGAAGCCGATCGCGGCGGGCAGCAGCACCAGGCCGACGCTGAGCCCGACGTCCTCCACGTCCATGTCCTCGACCACCGACGCCAGGCTCACCGGCAGCACCAGCGGTAGGAACACGGCCGCGATGATCGTGCTCTTGCTCCGCCCGAGCAGCGTCAGCTCGGCGCGCGCGAGGGCGGCCATCCGGCTCGCGGGAGTCGTGAGCGGCCGGCCGGCCGCACGGCCGGCCGAGTCCTTCGCCGTTGCCCCGCTCATGCAGCGACCTCCTCGGTCTCGGCGCTGTTCGACGCCTCCCGGGCTATCCCCAGGAACGCCTCCTCCAACGAGGCCGACCGCACATCCAGCCTCCGCAGCGCGACCTGGGCCCGCTCGGCCCACACCAGGAGCCCGGTCGCCGCCCGTTGCAGCTCCCGGGTGCGCAGCCGTATGAGGCGCCCGTCGACCTCGTGACCGCACACACCCAGCTCGCCCAGCGGAGGCAGGTCGCCCACGAAGTACCCCTCGGGCAGTTCGAAGGTGATCCGGGACGGCTGGGCGCCGGTCACCTCGGCAGGGGTCCCGGCGGCCGCGATACGGCCCTCGTGCAGGATGGCCAGCCGGTCGGCGAGGTTCTCCGCCTCCTCCAGGTAGTGCGTGGTCAGCAGCACCGTCGTACCGGCGTCACGCAGCGCGCGCACCAGGTCCCAGGTGTCTCGGCGGCCCTCGGCGTCCAGGCCGGTCGTCGGCTCGTCCAGGAACAGCACCTCGGGTTCGCCGAGAACCGCGAGCGCCAGGTCGAGGCGCCGCCGCTCGCCCCCGGACAGCTGCTTGACCCGGACGTCGGCCCGCCCGGCGAGCCCGACCAGCGCCAGCGCCTCCTTGACCGGGCGGGCGCCGCTCACACAGCCGGCCCACATGCGCGCGGTCTCGGCCACGGTCAGCTCGGAGGGGAAGCCGCCCTCCTGGAGCATCACGCCGGTGCGCGGCCGGACGGCGGCCCGCTCGGTGTGCGGATCGTGGCCCAGCACTCTGATCCGCCCGCCGTCGGGGCGCGCGAGCCCCTCCAGCAACTCGACCGTCGATGTCTTTCCGGCGCCGTTGGTGCCGAGCAGCGCGAAGATCTCACCGCGGTCGACGTGGAAGGAGATCCCACGGACCGCTTCGAACCCGCCCCCGTACACACGCCGGAGGTCGGTGACCTCAATCACGTGTTCATTCGTGTCCATGCCTCAAGCCTCCCCGCGGGCGGAGGCCGGCAGCAGTGCGAGGTGTCACCACTCCATATGACAAATGTCAGACGGACCCTCGCGTCGTGCCCACGCTCAGGGCCCACACACGGGGCACGCGCTCAGGGCCCACGAAAAGACCCCGGTCCAATGGACCGGGGTCTGATTCCTGAGCGGACGACGAGGCTCGAACTCGCGACCTCAACCTTGGCAAGGTTGCGCTCTACCAACTGAGCTACGTCCGCATTGCCTCCGACCGGCTTTCACCGATCGGCGCGAGCACTACCCTACCTGATCCACAAGAGTGGTCAGGCAGGTGATGCAGAGCGGGTGACAGGGATCGCACACTGCGCCTTCCCCCTGGAAGGGGGATGTTCTACTACTGAACTACACCCGCGTGTACTCCGTGAGCTGGGCTTTTCGGCCTTGCCCCTCGGCGTGCTCCAGACTCTAGCTGACCAGGAGGGGTGCAGCGCAAGTCGGTGCGTTCGAGGGGCCGGTGACCGGCCGTCGGCCCGTGGCTCACGGGGAGCCGATCAGCTGGTGCGGCTCACTGCGCGTCGGCGAACGCCTCGTAGACCTTCTTGGGGATGCGGCCGCGCGCCGGCACCTCCAGTTTGTTGGCCTGGGCCCAGGCCCGGACGGCAGCCGGGTCGGGGGCGACCTCCGTCTGCTTGTACGCCTTGCCGGACCTCGACCGCTTGCGGCCGGCGTCGACGTAGGGCGCGAGAGCCTTACGCAGTTTCTCGGCATTGGCTTCATTCAGGTCGATCTCGTACGACTTGCCGTCGAGTCCGAAGGCGATCGTTTCCGCCGCTTCCGAGCCGTCGATGTCGTCAAAGAGAGTGACCACGACCTTCTGCGCCACGAATATCGGTCCCTTCGTGCGACAGCTCTGCGATGACGTGCCATGACGTCACGGAGATGTCGACTGTCCGCCTGTTAATGGGGCAAAGTATCGGCTATTGCTAATTCATTTGTACAGTGCCCGGCATTGCAATGTGAAGCTCGACTAAATCTGCCCGCGTGTCCCTGGGCAATAGGGAACGTTGGTGCACCCCGGATCTTTCCCTGAAATTTTCGCGAAGGCACTGGTCCGATACCTGATCGTGATGGCGCTCACGTACTTTCCTACAACTCTACCCGCGTAGAAATTTTGTACGGGTAGTCTGAAGACACCTGTTGGAGACACCTGCAGGCACCTGCTCAGCACCACACCACCGGGAGTGCCAGTGGCACGCGTCGTAGTCGACGTCATGCTCAAGCCGGAGATCCTCGACCCCCAGGGCCAGGCGGTGCAGCGCGCACTGCCGCGGCTGGGTTTCGAAGGCATCTCCGACGTACGTCAGGGAAAGCGATTCGAACTGGAAGTTGACGGGCCGGTCGACGAGGCCGCCCTCGCCCGCATCCATGATCTTGCGGAATCCTTCCTCGCGAACACCGTGATCGAGGACTTCACCGTCAAGGTCGAGTCGGAAGAAGCAGTCGCGGGAGCCGCGAAGTGACCCCTCGTATTGGCGTCGTCACTTTCCCGGGCAGCCTCGACGACCGGGACACTGCGCGTGCGATCCGACTCGCGGGTGCCGAACCCGTCGCTCTCTGGCACAAGGACAAGAACCTCCATCAGGTGGACGCCGTGGTGCTGCCCGGTGGTTTCTCCTACGGCGACTATCTGCGCGCCGGAGCCATCTCCCGCTTCTCGCCGGTGATGGAGAGCGTCATCGAGCAGGCGAAGGCCGGTCTTCCCGTCCTCGGTATCTGCAACGGCTTCCAGATCCTCACGGAGGCCCACCTGCTTCCCGGCGGGATGCTCGGCAACGACCACCTCCACTTCATCTGCCGCGACCAGAAGCTGCGGGTGGAGAACGCGGAGACCGCCTGGACCGCCGACTACGAGGCGGGCCAGGAGATCCACATCCCGCTGAAGAACATGGACGGCCGGTACGTCGCCGACGAGTACACCCTCGACAAGCTCGAGGCCGAGGGCCGGGTCGCCTTCCGCTACCTGGACGTGAACCCCAACGGCAGCCTCCGTGACATCGCCGGCATCACCAACGAGGCCGGCAACGTCGTGGGCCTCATGCCGCACCCGGAGCACGCCGTCGAGCCCCTCGTCGGGTCGGGCCGCACCGACGGTCTCCCGTTCTTCACCTCGATCCTCAAGAAGCTGGTCAACGCATGAGCCGGACGCCTCTGGACACGGTCGAGCACGCGGCCGAGACCCCCGACGTCGAGCTGCCCTGGGCCGAACTCGGTCTGAAGAAGGACGAGTACGAGCGCGTCGTGGAGATCCTCGGCCGCCGGCCCACCGGCGCCGAACTCGCCATGTACTCCGTCATGTGGTCCGAGCACTGCTCGTACAAGTCCTCCAAGGTCCACCTCCGCCAGTTCGGTGAGAAGGCCCCCCAGTCCGACGCGCTGCTCGTGGGCATCGGCGAGAACGCGGGCGTCGTCGACGTCGGCCAGGGCTACGCGGTCACCTTCAAGGTCGAGTCGCACAACCACCCCTCGTACGTCGAGCCCTACCAGGGCGCGGCCACGGGCGTGGGCGGCATCGTCCGCGACATCATCGCGATGGGCGCGCGCCCGGTCGCGGTCGTGGACCCGCTGCGCTTCGGCGCCGCCGACCACCCCGACACCAAGCGCGTCCTGCCGGGCGTCGTCGCCGGCATCGGCGGCTACGGCAACTGTCTGGGCCTGCCGAACATCGGCGGCGAGGTCGTCTTCGACGCCTGCTATCAGGGCAACCCGCTGGTCAACGCCGGTGCCATCGGCGTGATGCGGCACGAGGACATCCACCTCGCGAAGGCTTCCGGCCCCGGCAACAAGGTCATCCTCTACGGGGCCCGGACCGGCGGCGATGGCATCGGCGGCGCGTCGATCCTCGCCTCCGAGACCTTCGACGACGCCAAGCCGTCGAAGCGCCCGGCCGTGCAGGTCGGCGACCCCTTCCAGGAGAAGCTCCTCATCGAGTGCACCCTGGAGGCCTTCAAGGAGAAGCTCGTCGTCGGCATCCAGGACCTCGGCGCGGCCGGCCTGTCCTGCGCCACGTCCGAGCTGGCCTCCAACGGCTCCGGCGGCATGCGCGTCACCCTGGACGACGTACCGCTGCGGGACTCCACGCTCTCGCCCGAGGAAATCCTCATGAGCGAGTCGCAGGAGCGCATGTGCGCGGTCGTCGAGCCGTCGAAGGTCGACCGGTTCCTGGAGATCTGCGACAAGTGGGACGTCATCGCGACCGTCATCGGTGAGGTGACCGACGGCGACCGGCTGGAGATCTTCTGGCACGGCGGCAAGATCGTCGACGTCGACCCGCGGACCGTGGCCCACGACGGCCCGGTCTACGAGCGCCCCTACGCCCGCCCGGAGTGGCAGGACGCCCTCCAGGCGGACGACGCGAACAAGCTGCCCCGGCCGACGACCGGCGCCGAGCTCAAGGACCAGGTGCTCGCGCTGGTCGCCTCGCCCAACCAGGCGTCCAAGAAGTGGATCACCTCGCAGTACGACCACTTCGTGCAGGGCAACACCGTCCTCGCGCAGCCCGAGGACTCCGGCATGATCCGGATCGACGAGGAGACCGGCCTCGGCGTCGCCATCGCGACCGACGGCAACGGCCGGTACGCCAAGCTCGACCCGTACGCGGGCGCGCAGCTGGCCCTCTCCGAGGCCTACCGGAACGTCGCGACGACCGGCGCCAGGCCGCTCGCCGTCTCCGACTGCCTCAACTTCGGCTCGCCCGAGGACCCGGCGGTGATGTGGCAGTTCGCGGAGGCCATCCGTGGCCTGGCCGACGCCTGCCAGCAGCTGGGCACCCCGGTGACCGGCGGCAACGTCTCCCTCTACAACCAGACGGGCGAGGTGGCCATCCACCCCACCCCGGTGGTGGCCGTGCTCGGTGTGATCGACGATGTCGCGCGCCGCACGCCGGTCGCCTTCCAGGAGGAGGGCCAGCTGCTCTACCTCCTGGGCGACACGCGTGAGGAGTTCGGCGGCTCGGCCTGGTCCCAGGTCGTCCACGACCACCTCGGCGGGCTGCCCCCGAAGGTCGACCTGGAGCGGGAGCGGCTGCTCGCCGAGATCCTGATCTCCGCCTCCCGCGACGGCATGATCGACGCCGCGCACGACCTGTCCGACGGCGGTCTGATCCAGGCGGTCGTCGAGTCGGCGCTGCTCGGCGGCAGGGGCGCGCGGCTGGTCGTACCGGACGGGCTCGACGCCTTCACCCTGCTCTTCTCCGAGTCGGCGGGCCGTGCCGTGGTGGCCGTCCCGCGCTCCGAGGAGCTCCGCTTCAACGACATGTGCGGGGCGCGCGGCCTGCCCGTCACCCGCATCGGTGTCGTCGACGGCGACACGGTCGAGCTCCAGGGCGAGTTCGAGCTGTCCCTGGAGGAGCTGCGCAAGGCCCACGAGGAGACCATCCCGGCCCTGCTCGCGTAAGCACCCAAGGCACAAGGCACAAGGCACCCAAGCACCCGAGGCGCCTGTACGGCGGTGAAGGCCTCGCCCGTTCCCACGGGCGGGGCCTTCGTCGTGACCGTCACCCGGTCGCGCGGACGGGACGGCCCCGGTGTCACAGGCGACCACTAGGCTCACCGCCATGCCCCCGGCCAGGAAGCGCACGCGCGCGTACGACCCCGCCAAGATCCGTGCCGCGGTCACCGCGCAGTTCGGCAACGTGAGGCGGGCCGTGGCGACCCTCGGCCCCGAGCAGCTGGCGCTGCCCACGCGGCTGGCGGGCTGGACCGTACGGGACCTGGCCGCGCACGTGACCATGGCGGTGGCGACCGTCGGCCGCAACCTCGACCGGGACGAGCCTTCGAAGGCGGACCTCACGCTCCTCGAGTGGCCGTTCGCCACCGCCTCCCGGGCCACCGACATCGGCGACGGCACCCGGGACCTCGCCGCGGGCAACCCCGACCTGAACGCCCTGTTCGCCCGCACCGAGGAGCGCTTCGCCGAGGCCCTCGCCACCGCCCCCGGCGGCCGCCTCCTCGCCGCCCGCACCGGAGCGATGACCCTCGCCGACCACCTCGTCACCCGGACCGTCGAACTCGTCGTCCACACCGACGACCTGAACGCGGCCGTCCCCGGCCTGGACATCCCGTACGACCGCCAGGCGCTCGCCGCCGCCACCCGGCTCCTCGCCGACGCCCTCGCCGCCAGGGCGCCCGGCGGCGCGACGGAGGTGCGGATCCCGCCGTACGCCGTCGTGCAGTGCGTCGAGGGCCCGCGGCACACCCGGGGCACCCCGCCCAACGTCGTCGAGACCGACCCGCTGACCTGGATCCGGCTGGCGACGGGCCGGGTGACCTGGCCGGAAGCCGTCGCGCAGGCGAAGGTCGCGGCGAGCGGCGAGCGGGCCGACCTCACGGCACTGCTGCCCCTCATGTCCTGAATCCGACCCCGGGTGGAACCGACCGCCCCACCCGCCCCGTCGAACCGGCATGTACCGGCAGAGGCACAGCCCTACGCACACGTACAAGCAGCGCATGACGCTGACCGCGGCCGTCCTGCTCATCCCGCTCGCCGCGGCCTGCGGCAGCGAGAAGGCGGACGGTGAACAGCCCGGCAGCGGGGCGGTGAGCGCCGAGCAGCCTGTCACCGGGGTCCGCTGGAACGTCGACAGCGTCACCGTGGACGGCACCACCCACCGCGCCCCGTCCGGCGCGCACGTCGAGATCCGGGACGGCAAGGCGGCGGGCAGTTACGGCTGCAACAACTTCACCGCCAAGGCCGCCGTCGAGGGCGACCGCATCCGGTTCAGCGACGCCAGGTCGACCAGGATGGCCTGCGCGGACCAGCCCATGGACTTCGAGCGCACGCTGGCCGGCACCCTCGCCGAGGGCGCCCTCAGCACCGAGGTCGACGGCAGCACGCTGACGCTCGCCACGGCCGACGGCGATCAGGTCCTGCTGACCAGGAAATGACATCCGGCCGGCTCCCCGGCCCCGGTGGACCGCGCCCGCCGACCCCAATGGTGTGCGACACCTCACTCGCGCATGCGGAACGGCCGCCCGGGCAGTCGCCCCGCGGCCCGTCCAACCATCCAATGGATCACCACATCCAGCCATTGACCTGCGGAAATGAATGGATCTTGGAGGTAATGGCCGACAGGTGATCGAGTTACCGGCGGGTATCCCCAATTCGGACCAGTGGTCGATCTCGCCTACACTCGGTGGCGTGCCACGTGGTGACGGTCGACTCAGTCATGATCTGCTCCCCGGCGAGAAAGGACCCCAGGACGCTTGCGGCGTCTTCGGAGTCTGGGCTCCCGGTGAAGAGGTCGCCAAGCTCACTTACTTCGGGCTCTACGCCCTCCAGCATCGAGGCCAGGAATCCGCGGGGATCGCGGTCAGCAACGGCTCCAAGATCCTCGTCTTCAAGGACATGGGCCTCGTGTCCCAGGTCTTCGACGAGACCTCGCTCGGTTCGCTCCAGGGTCATATCGCGGTCGGACACGCCCGCTACTCGACCACCGGCGCCTCCGTGTGGGAGAACGCCCAGCCGACGTTCCGTGCCACCGCGCACGGCTCCATCGCGCTCGGTCACAACGGCAACCTCGTCAACACCGCCCAGCTCGCCGAGATGGTCGCCGACCTGCCCAAGCAGGAGGGCCGCACCTCGCGCGTCGCGGCGACCAACGACACCGACCTGCTCACCGCGCTGCTCGCGGCCCAGGTCGACGAGGACGGCAAGCCGCTGACCATCGAAGAAGCGGCCCACCAGATCCTTCCGCAGGTCAAGGGCGCCTTCTCGCTCGTCTTCATGGACGAGCACACCCTCTACGCCGGCCGCGACCCGCAGGGCATCCGCCCGCTGGTCCTCGGCCGCCTGGAGCGCGGCTGGGTGGTCGCCTCCGAGTCCGCCGCCCTCGACATCTGCGGCGCCGCCTACGTCCGTGAGATCGAGCCCGGCGAGTTCATCGCCATCGACGAGAACGGACTGCGCACCTCCCGGTTCGCGGAAGCGAAGCCCAAGGGCTGTGTCTTCGAGTACGTGTACCTGGCCCGCCCGGACACCGACATCGCCGGCCGCAACGTGTACCTCTCCCGCGTGGAGATGGGCCGCAAGCTCGCCAAGGAAGCGCCGGTCGACGCCGACCTGGTGATAGCGACACCGGAGTCCGGCACCCCCGCCGCCATCGGCTACGCCGAGGCCTCCGGCATCCCCTTCGGCGCGGGCCTCGTGAAGAACGCGTACGTCGGCCGGACGTTCATCCAGCCGTCACAGACCATCCGCCAGCTCGGTATCCGCCTGAAGCTGAACCCGCTGAAGGAAGTCATCAAGGGCAAGCGCCTGGTCGTCGTCGACGACTCGATCGTGCGCGGCAACACCCAGCGGGCCCTGGTCCGCATGCTCCGCGAGGCGGGCGCGGCCGAGGTCCACATCCGGATCTCCTCGCCGCCCGTGAAGTGGCCCTGCTTCTTCGGCATCGACTTCGCCACCCGCGCGGAGCTCATCGCCAACGGCATGACCATCGAAGAGATCGGCACCTCCCTGGGCGCCGACTCCCTCTCCTACATCTCCATCGACGGCATGATCGAGGCGACCACCATCGCCAAGCCGAACCTCTGCCGCGCCTGCTTCGACGGCGAGTACCCGATGGAGCTCCCGGACCCCGAGCTGCTCGGCAAGCAGCTCCTGGAGACCGAGCTGGCCGCGGGTCCCGCAGCCACGGCCGCGGCTGACGCCATCCGTCGCCCGTAGCGCCGCAGAGCCCCGTTTCACCAACCGAAAGATCCCAGGCAATGTCTTCTGTGTCCGATCAGTCCCCTCCGGTGACGGGCAGTGCTTCCGGTGCGTCCTACGCGGCTGCCGGAGTCGACATCGAGGCGGGCGACCGCGCCGTAGAGCTGATGAAGGAGTGGGTGAAGAAGACGCAGCGCCCCGAGGTCCTCGGCGGCCTCGGCGGTTTCGCCGGCCTCTTCGACGCCTCCGCCCTCAAGCGTTTCGAGCGTCCGCTGCTCGCCTCCGCCACGGACGGCGTGGGCACCAAGGTCGACATCGCCCGTCAGCTGGGCGTGTACGACACCATCGGCCACGACCTGGTCGCCATGGTCATGGACGACATCGTGGTGTGCGGCGCCGAACCGCTGTTCATGACCGACTACATCTGCGTCGGCAAGGTCCACCCCGAGCGGGTCGCCGCCATCGTCAAGGGCATCGCCGAGGGCTGTGTGCTCGCCGGCTGCGCCCTGGTCGGCGGCGAGACGGCCGAGCACCCGGGTCTGCTGGGCGAGGACGACTTCGACGTGGCCGGCGCCGGTACGGGCGTCGTGGAGGCCGACCGGCTGCTCGGCCCGGATCGTATCCGCACGGGTGACACGGTGATCGCCATGGCGGCCTCCGGCCTTCACTCGAACGGGTACTCCCTGGTCCGGCACGTCCTGCTGAAGCAGGCCGGGCTGTCCCTCGAGGCGCGGATCGACGACCTCGGCCGCACCCTCGGCGAGGAACTCCTGGAGCCCACCAAGATCTACTCGCTGGACTGTCTGGCGCTCACCCGCACGACGGACGTCCACGCCTTCTCGCACATCACCGGCGGCGGTCTCGCGGCCAACCTGGCCCGGGTGATCCCGGACGGGCTGCACGCCGTCGTGGACCGCTCCACCTGGACCCCTGCCCCGATCTTCGACCTGGTCGGCAGGACCGGCTCCGTCGAGCGTCTGGAGCTGGAGAAGACCCTGAACATGGGCGTCGGCATGATGGCGATCGTGCCCGAGGAGTCCACGGACGTGGCCCTGGCGACGCTGGCCGACCGCGGCGTGGAGGCCTGGGTCGCCGGCGAGATCACCGAACGCGGCGCGCACACGACGGGCGCGGAGCTGGTCGGGGACTACGCGGGCTGAGAACCGAGCGGGCCCGCCACCGGGCAGGCTCGTGATCGGGTAGGCAGCACAAGACCCGGCCGGTGACCGAAGTCACCGACCGGGCGGGTGCTCAGTACAAGGTCAAGCGCCGCGACGATGTTGCGAAGAGTCCTCGCCGTCATCCTCGTCGTCGGCCCCGTACAGCTCGGCGTACCGTGCGTACGGGTCGTCGTCTTGCTCATCGTCATCGTCATCGTCCTCGAATGGCTCACCATTCGGCGGAATATTCGATGGCGATGCGCCCAGCTCTTCGGCCAGGCGTGAGAGATCTGTCCCGCCGCTGTTGTACTTCAGCTGGCGGGCGACCTTCGCTTGCTTGGCCTTGGCCCGGCCGCGCCCCATGGCTCGACCCCCTCAACGACGGGGCTCGACGGCCCCAGGTTGACACGCGTTCATGATCCAGGACGGTCCCTCCGTGGAGAGCCCGTCGTAGGGCTCCCACGGTACCTGAGCCCACGCCCGTACGGTACGTCGCCCGTGGCACGCGCGTGTGCGCAGCACCGTTCGGTCGCCCCGTCCTTGCTGGTCAGTGGCGATTTTAACCACTTATCGGCGGCCGACCCGCCGGGAAGAGTGAGAGTTCTCTCCAACTTTCCACCCGGCGGTACCGCCGCAACCCCCGGGCGAGTCGCCGCGGGGCCGTGCGCGAGGGTCACCAGCCGCGCGCCCGGGCGGCTTCGTGCATCCGCTGCTCGGCGATCCGGTCGGCCGCCGCGGCCGGCGGAATCCCGTCCTCCTTCGCACGTGCGAAGATGGCGAGCGTGGTGTCGAAGATCTTCGCGGCCTTCGCCCTGCACCGCTCGAAGTCGAAACCGTGCAGTTCGTCGGCGACCTGGATGACCCCGCCTGCGTTCACCACGTAGTCCGGCGCGTAGAGGATCCCGCGGTCGGCCAGGTCCTTCTCCACGCCCGGGTGGGCGAGCTGGTTGTTGGCCGCGCCACAGACGATCTTCGCCGTCAGCACCGGCACGGAGTCGTCGCTCAGCGCACCGCCGAGCGCGCAGGGCGCGTAGATGTCGAGCCCGTCGATCCCGATCAGGCGCTCGGTGTCGGCGACCACGTCCACCGAAGGGTGCTTGTCGGCGATCCGCCGCACCGCTTCCTGGCGCACGTCCGTGATCACGACCTGGGCGCCCTCCTCCAGCAGGTGCTCCACCAGGTGGTGGCCGACCTTGCCGACGCCTGCGATGCCGACGGTACGGCCCCGCAGCGACGGGTCGCCCCACAGGTGCTGGGCGGAGGCCCGCATGCCCTGGTAGACGCCGAAGGCGGTCAGCACGGACGAGTCGCCGGCCCCGCCGTTCTCCGGCGAGCGCCCGGTCGTCCAGCGGCACTCGCGCGCCACGACGTCCATGTCGGCGACATAGGTGCCGACGTCGCAGGCGGTCACGTACCGACCGCCGAGCGAGGCCACGAAACGTCCGTACGCGAGCAGCAGCGCCTCGGTCTTGATCGTGTCGGGATCGCCGATGATCACGGCCTTGCCGCCGCCGTGGTCCAGGCCGGCCATGGCGTTCTTGTACGACATCCCGCGCGCGAGGTTCAGCGCGTCGGCGACGGCCTCCGCCTCGGTCGCGTACGGGTAGAAGCGGGTACCGCCGAGGGCGGGGCCCAGAGCGGTGGAGTGGAGGGCGATGACGGCCTTGAGGCCGCTGGCGCGGTCCTGGCAGAGCACGACTTGCTCATGACCGCCCTGGTCCGAGTGGAACAGGGTGTGCAGTACATCAGCAGGTGCGCCGGATACGTCGGTCACTGTGGTGACTCCCGGGTGTCTAGCGGCGATCGGGACGCAGGCACCGTAAGGGTGGCGGGGCCTGTGGACTGAGAGTAGAGCCTGCGTGGCCCGCCGCTCTCGCAGTGTTGGGGATCACCTTCTCCCGGAGTACCGCCGTGGGACGATTCGCAGGGTTTCCCGGTCGGCCGAAGGGGGAGGGAGCAGGCGTGCCCAAGGTGTCCTCGGTGATCGTTCCGTACGCGGTCTATCTGCGCGTGTACGAGCCGCTGGCCGCCTTCTCCGAGCCCGAGCGCACCCACTGGACGCGCTACGCCGGCCGCCCCGACCTCCCCTCCTACCAGGACGAGCTGCGCCGTTCGCTGGCCGACCTGCTGCCCACCCCGCCGGTCGCGGTGCCCGTGCACGAGAGCGGCGACGCGTTCCTGGCCCAGGTGGGCGGAGTGCTCTGCGTCTGTCCCTGGCGTACCCGGCTGCGCGGCTGGCTGGCCCTGGCGGAGCTGGACGACGAGCTGCCCCGGCCGGTCCTGGACGCGGCGCTGCCCGAGGTCGTGCGCCTGGAGGCCGCCAAGGACCACGAGCGGTGGCTGGAACGCAACCCCGACGCCCGCCCGTGGATCCGTACGGCCGTCTGGCAGGTGCCGCTCAACTGGTTCGTGCTCGTCTCCGACGAGGAGCGGCAGTACGAGAAGGGGACGGCGGCGGTGGCCCCCGTGCTGCGCTACCGCACACCGATGGTGCAGGCGCGGCGCCGGGTGGCCCGGTCGCTGCGGACGCTGAAGGACGCCATGGACGAGGGGCCGCTCATCGAGGGCCTGGTGGACGTGGGCCGCTGGCTCGAGGAATTCCACCCGCGTTCGCTGGTGGAACTGGATTACGGCGGTCTGGTGCACGTGCTGCCGGCGGGTGATCTGGAGGACGATCACTCGGCGAAGGACGTGGCCGAGGGGATCGAGGCGCTGCGGGTCGGGGACGGCGCGGCGGCGGGCGAGGCGTACGGGCGGCTCGTGGAGCGGTGGCGCTCGGTGCGGGAGCGGCGCTCCGCGAACTGACGGCCGCCGTGCGTTCACGGCCGCCGACTCGGCCCGCTTGCTGTGAACTGACGATGTGACAGACGCGACAGCCGCCCTCGTCAGTGACCTGCGTCACGGCCGTGAAGCAGTGGAACAGCGTACGGTCAACCGCACTTCACGGAACTGACGGGACGTAGGTCCCGATCCGGGCTTATGTCGCAAGGGTGATGGAACGCACGTACGCGGCCCTTGCGTCGCTTGCCCCTCCTCGTGCCAAAATAGGACAAGGAGTCCGGGGAGGGCTCCGTCCGCCTGCTTATGCTCCACTGTGGGGGGAAACCTCGGCATTGCAGCGCTTTGGGGGGTCTGATGCCTCCTGATCGTCCTGTGACTGATCGTCACAGTGGCGTGACTGTCCGCTATGGCATGGTCCATCGGCTTCCGTCGCCGATGAACACCTGGGGGGCAATTCCATCGGTTTGGCCGACGCGGCTGGACAGATGGTGTAGTTGTAGTGCCGAGGACAAGCCGTTCGTCCTATAACCGACTCGACTCGCGTCCGCCATTTCGGGCAACGCGGGTCAAGGTGCAGAATTTAGAGGAAAGAACCGAGAAGGTTCGGTTCTCCCGAGGAGGCCGCTCATGACCGCTCGCACCCCTGATGCTGAGCCGCTGCTGACCCCGGCTGAGGTCGCCACGATGTTCCGCGTCGACCCTAAGACGGTCACGCGGTGGGCGAAGGCCGGCAAGCTCACGTCGATTCGTACGCTCGGCGGACACCGCCGTTATCGCGAGGCTGAGGTCCGCGCACTGCTTGCGGGTATCCCGCAGCAGCGCAGCGAGGCCTGAACAAGTGAATAACCGGGCAACACGTCAGGTCCCCCAACCTGTGCGGACGCCCGAAACCTAGCTACAAGCGACGTGGGTCCTGCCCCAACAGGCCCCTCGCCCACGGGAGCGTCGTCGATCGCGCTGGACTCCGCCGGGTCCAGCGCGATCTTTTTTGTGCGCTTGGGACTGGTCGAGGGCGCTCGGCGGGTCGTATCAGGTGGCTCTGTGAGCGGGCTTGTCGGAGTCTGGGGAGGCTCTGGGAGGGTTCCTGGGGGCATCCTCCGGAGTGGTGCAATTGCACATATAAAATTGACCAGTTGTAGGAGCCTGGTAAGAACCCGGGTTTTCAAAACTCATGCCGTGATACCCGTCACATGCCAGGAGCCTTGTTGCCTCTGGCTCATGTGCGCTAGAGGAGGCTCACGTTCCAGCGCCCCACGCGGGTACGGCTGTTGGCGGGCGCGGACGCGGGCGCGGACGCGGGCGCGGACGCCGGCCCGGCCGGAGGCCGAACGAGCCCGGGTCACGCTGTCGAGAGGCTCTCGCCCTCCACGGCCCCCTGGGGGGCCTCCACGCCCTGTGGAGCGCCGCCCATCGCCAGCCGCAGTAAGCGGTGGCAGATCGGGCAGTGGCGGGCCGGATGCCGGTGGGGGGTCGCGGCCGACAGGTGCGCGCGAAGCAGTGCACGCGTCTCGTGCCTGACCGATGCCGCCATGCCCCACCCTCCGTCGGGGCCACGCGGGAACGGGCCCTGGCTTCTGGGGTACCGGCGGAGAGTGGCGACGTCAAGAGACCGGCGGACAACGTCCGGAGGACAACGCAAAGAGCCCGGATCCGAAGATCCGGGCTCTTTGCCGTTCGTTCACTGCGGTCCTGACGGGATTTGAACCCGCGGCCTCCACCTTGACAGGGTGGCGAGCACTCCAAACTGCTCCACAGGACCAGGTTTTGCGGCACTTGATGTTGCGTTGCGCTGCGAGAAGGACTGTACAGGAGGGTGAGCCCACCGGTCGAACTCACCCTCCGTGCGGGAGCCGTTACGGTACCGCCGCGTCGATCGCCTTCACGATCCGCTTGTCGGAGACGGGGTACGCCGTGCCCAGCGCGTGGGCGAAATAGCTGACCCGGAGCTCCTCGATCATCCAGCGGATGTCCAGGACCTGCTGGGGAACCGGCCGGCCCTGCGGCAGCTGCTCCAGCAGCCACGCGTACTCGTCCTGCATCTCGTGGACCTTCTCCATGCGGCTGGTGTCCCGCTGGACGCCGGTCGGCATCTGCTGGAGGCGCCGGTCCACGGCCACCAGGTAGCGCATGAGGTCGGGCAGGCGGCGCAGCCCCGCCCAGGTCACGAAGCCGGGCTTCACGAGGGCGTCCAGCTGTTTCCGTACGTCGGCCAGGTTCGCGAGCAGCACGGGGCTGCGGACGCCCTTCAGGCGGCGCTCACAGGCCTGCCAGGCGGCCAGGACCTGCTGCACCTGCCCGACCGTCCGTACCGTCGTGTCGACGATCTCCGCGCGCACCTTGTCGTAGAGCTTCCGGTACGACTCCTCGTCCCAGGCCGGACCGCCGAAGTCGGCGATCAGCCGGTCCGCCGCCGCCATCGCGCAGTCGTCGAACAGAGCCTGGATCGAACCGTGCGGATTCGCGGACAGCGCGAGCTTCTGGGCGTTCGTCAGCTTCTCGGATGCGAACTTTGCCGGGTTGACCGGAATGGTGCGCAGGATCAGCCGACGCGTGCCCTTCCACATCGCCGCCGCCTGCTCCGCCTCCGTGTCGAAGAGGCGCACGGACACGGTGTCCCCGTCGTCGACGAGCGCCGGGTACGCCTTCACCGGCTGGCCGGCGCGGCGGGTCTCGAAGACGCGGGCGAGTGAGCCGATCGTCCAGTCCGTCAGGCCCGAGCGCTCCAGGGACTCGCCGCCCTGCCGTTCGGCGATGGCCGCGGCCGCCTGCGAGATGGCCTGCCTCGCCTTCGGTTTCAGCCGGAGCTTCAGGGGCTCGAGCTCCTTGTCCTCGGCCAGGTTGCGGCGCCGCTCGTCGACGATCCGGAAGGTGATCCTCAGATGGTCGGGGAGCCGCGACCAGTCGAAGTCCTCGGCCTCGAACGGGACGCCGACCATGCGCTTCAGCTCACGCGCCATGGTCGTCGTGAGCGGCTCCTGAAGAGGCACCGCCCGGTCCAGGAAACGCTTCGCGAAGTTCGGCGCCGGTACGTAGTGGCGGCGGATCGGCTTGGGGAGGGAACGGATCAGCTCCGTGACGACCTCCTCCCGCAGGCCCGGGATCTGCCAGTCGAAGCCCTCGTCCGTGACCTGGTTGAGGACCTGCAGCGGGATGTGGACGGTCACGCCGTCCGCGTCCGCGCCCGGCTCGAACTGGTACGTGACCCGGAACTTCAGCTGACCCTGCCGCCAGGAGTCCGGATAGTCGGCCTTGGTGACCGCCTCCGCCGACTCCCGGATGAGCATCTCCCGCTCGAAGTCCAGGTGATCGGGCTGCTCGTGCCGCTTGTGCTTCCACCACGAGTCGAAGTGCGCGCCGGACACGACGTGTTCGGGCACCCGCTGGTCGTAGAAGTCGAACAGGGTCTCGTCGTCCACCACGATGTCCCGGCGCCGGGCGCGGTGCTCCAGCTCCTCGACCTCGCTGAGGAGCCGGCGGTTGTCGGCGAAGAACTTGTGGTGCGTGCGCCAGTCGCCCTCGACCAGCGCGTTGCGGATGAACAGGTCGCGGGAGGTCTCCGGGTCGATCCGGCCGTAGTTGACCTTCCGCTGGGCGATGATCGGGACGCCGTACAGCGTGACCTTCTCGTCCGCCATCACGGCCGCCTGGTCCTTCTCCCAGCGCGGCTCGCTGTACGTCCGCTTCAGCAGGTGCCCGGCGAGCGGCTCGACCCACTCCGGCTCGATCCGCGCGTTGACGCGGGCCCAGAGGCGGCTCGTCTCCACCAGCTCGGCGGACATCAGGAAACGCGGCTGCTTCTTGAAGAGGGCCGAGCCCGGGAAGATCGCGAACTTGGCGCTCCGCGCGCCCAGGTACTCGTTCTTGTTGCCGTCCTTCACGTCCTTCATGCCGATGTGCGAGAGCAGCCCGGCGAGGAGCGAGACATGGACACTCTGCTCGGGCGCGTCGTCCTCGTTCAGATGGATGCCCATCTGTTTGGCGACCGTGCGGAGCTGCGTGTAGATGTCCTGCCACTCGCGGATGCGCAGGAAGTTCAGGTACTCCTGCTTGCACATACGCCGGAAGGAGGAGGAACCCCGCTCCTTCTGTTGCTCGCGGACGTACCGCCACAGGTTGAGATAGGCGAGGAAGTCGCTCGTCTCGTCCTTGAAGCGGGCGTGCTGCTGGTCGGCCTGGGTCTGCTTGTCGGCCGGTCGCTCACGCGGGTCCTGGATGGACAGCGCGGCGGCTATCACCATGACCTCGCGCACACAGCCGTTCTTGTCGGCCTCCAGGACCATGCGGGCGAGGCGCGGGTCGACGGGCAGCTGGGCCAGCTTGCGGCCGGTCTGGGTGAGCCGCCGGCGGGGGTCCTTCTCGGACGGGTCCAGCGCGTTCAGTTCCTGGAGCAGCTGCACCCCGTCGCGGATGTTGCGGTGGTCCGGCGGGTCGAGGAAGGGGAACTTCTCGATGTCGCCGAGGCCCGCCGCGGTCATCTGGAGGATGACGCTCGCCAGGTTCGTACGGAGGATCTCCGCGTCCGTGAACTCCGGACGGGCGAGGAAGTCGTCCTCGTCGTACAGCCGGATGCAGACGCCGTCGCTGGTCCGGCCGCAACGGCCCTTGCGCTGGTTGGCGCTGGCCTGCGAGATCGCCTCGATGGGCAGGCGCTGGACCTTGGTGCGGTGGCTGTAGCGGCTGATGCGGGCGAAGCCGGGGTCGATCACGTACTTGATGCCCGGGACGGTCAGGGACGTCTCGGCCACGTTCGTCGCCAGAACGATCCTGCGGCCCGTGTGCTGCTGGAAGACCCGGTGCTGCTCGGCGTGCGAAAGCCGGGCGTAGAGGGGCAGCACCTCGGTGAAGCGGTACTTCTTCTTCTCCAGCGCGTCGGCCGTGTCCCGGATCTCCCGTTCACCGGAGAGGAAGACGAGGATGTCGCCCTTCCCCTCGCCCATGAGCTCCTCCACGGCGTCGGTGATCGCGGTGATCTGGTCGCGGTCGACGTCCTCGGAGTCCTCTTCGAGGAGCGGACGGTAACGGACCTCCACCGGGTACGTCCGCCCGCTGACCTCGACGATCGGGGCGTCGCCGAAGTGCCGGGAGAAACGCTCCGGGTCGATGGTCGCGGAGGTGATGACGACCTTGAGGTCCGGGCGGCGGGGGAGCAACTGGGCGAGATAGCCCAGCAGGAAGTCGATGTTGAGGGACCGCTCGTGGGCCTCGTCGATGATGATCGTGTCGTAGGCGTGCAGCTCACGGTCGGTCTGGATCTCCGCGAGGAGGATGCCGTCCGTCATCAGCTTCACGAAGGTGGCGTCCGGATTCACCTGGTCGGTGAACCGCACCTTCCAGCCGACGGCCTCGCCGAGGGGCGTGGCGAGTTCCTCGGCTACGCGCTCGGCGACGGTGCGGGCGGCGATCCGGCGGGGCTGCGTGTGCCCGATCATGCCGCGGACACCGCGCCCCAGCTCGAGACAGATCTTGGGGATCTGGGTGGTCTTGCCGGACCCGGTCTCACCGGCGACGATGACGACCTGGTGATCACGGATGGCGGCCGCGATCTCGTCCTTCTTCTGGCTGACCGGGAGCTGCTCGGGGTACGAGACGGCGGGTACCCGGCCGCGCCGCAGCACCATCCGCTCCTCGACCCGGGCGACCTCCGCCTCGATCTCGGTGAGGACGGCGGCACGGGCTTCCGGCTTGCGGATCTTGCGCGCGCCTTCGAGCCTGCGCCCGAGCCGGTGCGCGTCGCGCAGTGACAGCTCGGTCAGGCGGGGGGCGAGGTCGCCGAGGGCGGGAGTGCCCGGTGCGGTGGCGCCGGGAGTGGGGTGCGTAGACATACGCGATCCAGGATCTCATCTCGGCGAAAGAAGGGGCGAGTGCTTTTGGGGCCGCCTCGTCCTTCGCGCAGCGACAAAAACCCCCTCCGGTCACCCGGAGAGGGTCTTCGTTCTTGTGGCTGGGGCCGGGGTCGAACCGGCGACCTATCGCTTTTCAGGCGATCGCTCGTACCAACTGAGCTACCCAGCCACGAGGTTTCACGTGAAACCTCAGCGGTCCTGACGGGATTTGAACCCGCGGCCTCCACCTTGACAGGGTGGCGAGCACTCCAAACTGCTCCACAGGACCCAGCTGTTGTGTACGACAGTGTCGCACACGGTGTTGCGTGCCCCCAACGGGATTCGAACCCGTGCTACCGCCTTGAAAGGGCGGCGTCCTAGGCCGCTAGACGATGAGGGCTATCGGCCCGCCTGGGCGCTTCTCAGCGCGTCGGGGACGTCATGAGCATATGGGATGGCGGGGGGTATCGCCAAAACGGTTTACGGGGTCGTCCTGGAAGGGGTTCCGGACGGGCCGGTCGAGGGGCTGAGCGGCGGGCTGGGGGAGGGGGTCGGGGAGGGGCTCGGGGACGGTACGGCTCCCGGCAGGTTCTCCTTCGGGAGGTGGCGGCTGACCTCGGCCGTCGTCAGGCCCAGACCGCCGAGTTTGATCTCGTCCCAGGCCTGGAGGCGACGGGTGTCGCGGTCGAAGTAGAGGATCGACGCCTCGATGGGGTCCGGGTACTTGCCCTCGACGGCACGCAGGCCGCTGCCGCCCGTGGAGCCCTCGACGCGCAGTCGCGTGCCCTTCTTCATGACCTCCATGTCCTCGTGGTGGAGATGGCCGGCCAGCACGAGGGGCACCTCACCGTCCGTGCCCCGGGCGGCGGCGGGCTCGTGGGCGACGGCCACGTCCGCCGGGGTGCCGGCGGTCCGCTGGGCGCGCAGGGCCCCGGCCAGCCGGGCGCCGGCCGTCTCCTGGGACTCCTCGGCGCCGGACGCGGCGGAGCGGTCGGGGGTGAACTGGGGGTCGCCGATGCCCGCGAAGCGCAGCCCGGCGAGGGTGACCGCGCGGCCGTCGTCCAGGACGTGCACGTTCTTCATGCCCTCCAGGTAGCGCTGGGTGACGAGCGAGTCGTGGTTGCCCCTGACCCAGACGTACGGCGCGCCCAGCGTGGCGATGGGGTCCAGGAAGCCGTTCTCCGCCGCCGAGCCGTGGTCCATCGTGTCGCCGGAGTCGACGATCACATCGACCTTGTACTGCTCCACGAGCGAGGCGATGATCTTCCAGCTCGCGGGGTTCAGGTGGATGTCGGACACATGCAGGACACGGACCGTGGTCGGGTCCGGCTGGAAGGCGGGGAGCGTGGAGGTCACGTCGTAGAGCTTGGTCACGTTGGTGACCAGGCGGGCGAGCTCCTGCTGGTAGACGTCGAACTCGGTGACGATGCTGCGCGCGTTGCCGACGAGCGAGGGCGCGGAGGAGAGCAGGCCCGAGAACCGCGGTTCCAGCACCGACTTGGGGTTCCAGGTGGCGTACGCGGTCGCGCCCGAGGCGGCCAGCAGGGTGAGGGCGAGACCGCCGGCGGCGAGGGCGCGGCGGGGGCGGCGGTAGACGGCGAGGCCGAGCGCGGTGGCGCCGGAGACCACGGCGACGCAGGAGCGGAGCGCGAGGTCGAGGGTGCCGTGCTCGATGTCACGGGCGACCTCGTCCTGGAGGCCGGACAGACGTTCGGGGTGGTCGACGAGGGCCTGGGAGCGCTCGGGGTCGAGCTGGTCGACGTTCACGTCGAGGCGGACCGGGGCGATGTGGCTGTCCAGGCTGAGCGCGCCGAGCGGGGAAATGTTGATCTTCGTGCCGCCGGTGACGGACGGGCGCAGGGTCATCGTCGTGTTCATGGGGCCGACGGACACGCGGACGTCCCCGACGATCAGCAGGCCGAGCCAGGCGCCGAGGAGGACGACGGCGGTCAGGCCGAGAGCGCGGATCCAGGGGTTGGGCCGGGCGGCGAGTTCGGGGACGGGGTTCCCGCGCCCGGCGGGCTTGGGACGCTTCCGGACTGCGGTGGGGAGACGGGCGCGGACCATTGGTGCCCTATGCCCCGGTCCGGGCGTTGGTATGCGGACGGTTCGTGACCTCCCCCCGACCGCGTCGTACCGGACAATGGACCTGTGCTGGAGATGACGCGTGAGGAGTTCGAGGAACTGGTCGCCGAGGCGCTGGACCGGATTCCGCCGGAGTTGACGCGACTGATGGACAACGTCGCGGTGTTCGTCGAGGACGAACCGGCGGTGGACGATCCCGAGCTGCTCGGGCTGTACGAGGGGACTCCGCTGACGGACCGCGGGGAGTGGTACGCCGGCGTACTGCCGGACCGGATCACGATCTACCGGGGGCCGGCGCTGCGGATGTGCAAGACGCGGGAGGAGGTCGTCGCGGAGACGGAGGTCACGGTGGTGCACGAGATCGCCCACCACTTCGGCATCGACGACGCCCGGCTGCACGCCCTCGGCTACGGCTGAGCCGTACGGCACAGGGGCGCGCGTCGGCGCGTGTCTTCTTGCGGGCGCCGGGAGTTGGACAGGTCGACTCCCTGTGCCTGCCCCGGAGGTGGCCCCGTGCGCCCCTTGTACGTACCCGTTCGTCTGGCCGCGACGGTCATGGCCGTCGCCGCGGCCGCCGGCTGTATGAGCGTGGGGCACGAGGAGGGCGGCCGGCCCGAACCGTCGCACTCGGCGGGCCGGCGGGGAGGTGAGGTCCCGGGCGGGGTCTCGGCGGGCGCGGGGGGCGGCTTCGGGATGGGCGCGGCGGCCGGCGACGGCAAGCACGGGCACGGGAAGGGCGGCAAGGGCAGGGCGAGCGCCTCGGCGTCGGCCTCGGCCCCGCCGTCGGCGGGCCGGAGCGCGCCGGCCTCGGCGGGGGCGGTGCGGCCGGGGCGGAGCGAGCAGCCGGGGGCGCCGACGCCCACCGGGGCGCAGCCGCCCGCGCCCACGCGCTCGCCGGACCCGGAGCCGCCCGCGCCCACGCCGGAGCCGCCGTCGCCCGTGCCGGAGCCGACGGTCGCCGAGCCGTCGTCCTCGGCGCACGAGGGCGACGGAGGGCCGGCGGCGCAGCTGGGGGACCGGGAACCGGCGCCGGAGGCGGGCTCGCCCGCCTAGAGCAGGTGCTCTGTCCCGGGAGGCCGTCCGTCTCGCGCAGGCCTCTCGGATCGGGCCCGGCTCAGGTCCTTCGTCTCAGGCCCTTCGGTCGGCCCTTGGTTCGGCCCTTGGTCTCGGGCCCGAGAGGGCCGCTGAGCTGCGGTGATGAGACTCGGTTTGCCTTCGGTGGCCAGGGTGCTTATAGTGGTAGATCGTTTGATCCCATTTGCCCGGCGCCACCGCAGAGCGCGCCGTGTGGCGCGTACTCTCCCTTGCCGTGGCTGACCGCATAGAGGCGGTCGTAGTGCAATGCGAACACGGAGTTGACGGGCGCGTGCCGACTTGAGACTCCGGAAGGTTTCGCATTCGCATGTCCATTTTCAGTACTGATCACTCCGTCGTGTCCGAGAACAACGACGAGCCGATCAACCTCGAGGCGATCGAGGTCGCGGGGACCGTCGAGACGGCCGAGGCCGCGGCAGAGGTCGCCGAGGCCGTCGAGGCAGCCGTCGCCGAGACCCCCGAGACCCCCGAAGTCACCTTCTCCGCCCTGGGGCTCCCCGAGGGCGTCGTGCGCAAGCTCGCGCAGAACGGCGTGACCAGCCCCTTCCCGATCCAGGCCGCGACCATCCCGGACGCCCTGGCCGGCAAGGACATCCTCGGCCGTGGCCGCACCGGCTCCGGCAAGACCCTCTCGTTCGGTCTGCCGCTGCTGGCGTCGCTGTCCGGCGGCCACACCGACAAGAAGAAGCCCCGCGGCATCATCCTCACGCCGACGCGTGAGCTCGCGATGCAGGTCGCGGACGCGCTTCAGCCGTACGGCGACGTGCTCGGCCTGAAGATGAAGGTCGTCTGCGGCGGTACGTCCATGAGCAACCAGATGTACGCCCTGGAGCGCGGCGTCGACGTCCTCGTCGCCACCCCGGGCCGCCTGCGTGACCTCATCAACCGCGGCGCCTGCTCGCTCGAGAACGTCCAGGTCGCCGTGCTCGACGAGGCCGACCAGATGTCCGACCTGGGCTTCCTGCCCGAGGTCACCGAGCTGCTCGACCAGATCCCCGGCGGCGGCCAGCGCATGCTGTTCTCGGCCACGATGGAGAACGAGATCTCCACGCTGGTCAAGCGCTACCTGAGCAACCCCGTCACGCACGAGGTCGACAGCGCCCAGGGCAACGTCACGACCATGTCGCACCACATCCTGATCGTGAAGCCCAAGGACAAGGCGCCGGTCACCGCCGCGATCGCCTCCCGCAAGGGCCGCACCATCATCTTCGTCCGCACCCAGCTCGGCGCCGACCGTATCGCCGAGCAGCTGTGCGACTCCGGTGTGAAGGCCGACGCGCTGCACGGCGGTATGACGCAGGGCGCGCGCACCCGGGTGCTCGAGGACTTCAAGAAGGGCTACGTCAACGCGCTCGTCGCGACCGACGTCGCCGCCCGCGGTATCCACGTCGACGGCATCGACCTGGTCCTGAACGTGGACCCGGCCGGCGACCACAAGGACTACCTGCACCGCGCGGGCCGTACCGCCCGGGCCGGCCGCACCGGCACGGTCGTCTCCCTCTCGCTGCCGCACCAGCGCCGTCAGATCTTCCGTCTGATGGAGGACGCGGGTGTCGACGCCGGGCGTCACATCATCCAGGGCGGCACCGCCTTCGAGCCGGAGGTCGCCGAGATCACCGGCGCCCGCTCGATGACGGAGGTCCAGGCCGAGTCCGCGGGCAACGCTGCGCAGCAGGCCGAGCGTGAGGTCTCCCAGCTCACCAAGGAGCTGGAGCGTGCGCAGCGACGCGCGACCGAGCTGCGCGAGGACGCCGACCGTCTGGTGGCCCGCGTGGCGCGTGAGCGTGGCGAGGACCCGGAGGCGGCTGTCGTCGCAGCCGCCGAGGCGGTCGTGGAGCAGAACGCCGTGGTGGAGGCGCCGGCCGAGGCCGCGGTCTCCGAGCAGCCCGCCGAGCGTCCCGCGTACGAGCAGCCGCGTCAGCGCCGTGACGAGCGGGGCAACTACGAGCGCCGTGACGACCGCGGTGGCCGTTCCTTCGAGCGCCGCGACAACGACCGTGGCGGCTTCAACCGCGACGACCGCGGTGGCGCCGGCCGTGACCGCCGTGACGGCGAGCGTGGCGGGTTCCGCCGCGACGACCGCGGTGGCGCCGGCCGTGACGACCGTGGTGGCCGTTCCTTCGAGCGTCGTGACGACCGCGGTGGCTTCAACCGCGACCGCCGTGACGACCGTGGCGGCGCCGGCCGTGACGACCGTGGTGGCCGTTCCTTCGAGCGCCGCGACGAGCGTCCCGCGGGCGGCTTCAACCGTGACCGTCGCGACGACCGCCGTGACGACCGTCGTGACGAGCGTCCCTCCGGTGGCTTCCGCCGCGACGACCGTCCCGCGGGCGGCTTCAACCGTGACCGTCGTGACGAGCGCCCCTCTGGTGGCTTCCGCCGCGACGACCGTCAGTCGGGCGGCTTCAACCGTGACCGTCGTGACGAGCGTCCGTCCACCCACCGTGGCAGCGACCGTCCGTTCAACCGTGACCGTCGCGACGACCGTCCGTCCACGCACCGTGGCAGCGACCGTCCGTTCGGCCGCCGTGACGACCACCGCGGCACCGGCACCGGCACCGGCACCGGCTCCGGCACGACCGGCCGCCGCGACGACAAGCCGCGCTGGAAGCGCAACGGCTGACGTCGGCTCAGATGAGTGAACGCCGTGGCCCCCACCGAACATCGG